>CAZEUW010000035.1:0-15180 GCA_964515425.1 uncultured Gemmatimonadota bacterium
CGACTTCGCGGCCCGGGCGGACTCCTCCAGCGCCGCCAGCAGGTCGGCGACGTCGTCGGCGTCCTCCTCGCCCTCGATGCGCGAGGGGTCCTCCTCCAGCTCCTCGAGCCGCTCCCGCGCCTGCTCGACGCAGGACTCGGCCTGCTCCAGGAACTGCTCGTCGGAGAACGAATCGCGCATCCGCTCGAGGGTCTCCTCCGCCTCGGCGGCGCGGCCGGTGAGGGCGCACTGCTCGAAGTAGCGGAGCAGGTGCGTGCGCGCCTCGTCGGTGTGGCCCACCTCGAGGTGGAGGTCGGCGAGCTGGCGGTGCGCCCGCACGTCGTCGGGCTCCAGACCCAGGATCTTCTTCAGCGCCGCGACCGCGTTCGGCACGAGCCGCTGCTCGGCGAAGAGCTTCGCGCCCTGCCGGTAGAAGCGGAGCGCTTCCTCCTCGCGGCCCATCTCGACCGAGAGGTCGGCCACCCGCACGCAGAGGCCCGGGTCGACCGTTCCGCCCCGTCCGTCCGACCCCTGGCGCAGCGCCTTCAGGTACAGCTCCAGGGCGCTGTCGAGATCTCCGGCCGCCTCTCGTCGGCGAGCGCGATCCTTGACCTTGGCGATGTCCAGCATGACGCACCTCTGAGTTCCGCATGGGGAGCCGTCGCCCGGGGACAAGCAGGCAACGGCGAAAAGGGCCAGTAGGATACGGTCGCACGGATCGCCCCGCAACGAAGCGTGCCGTCGACGTTGCGCGCTCCGTCCGCGCGCTGACAGATTGGCCGTCCTCGGTGCGGCCCGCCGCCGGGCCGGGATGTCCCGCCGGACGTACCGATCGGAACCGACCGGAGAGTCTCCGTGCCCATAGACTACGAGACCCTCAAGGACTCGCGCATCGTGCTGGTGGGGGAGGACGGCAGTCCCGTCCAGGAGCTCCAGCGCATCCTGACGGGTGGGGAGTACACCGAGGTCCGGACGACCGAGGAGCCGGAGGCCCTCCTCCGTATCTGCCGCCGTTTCCAGCCCGACCTCGTCGTGATCGACCTCGACCTCGAGGACAACCGCTCCGAGGACGCCCTGGCGCGGATGGCCGAGGAGCGCGGCTCGGACTACCGACTGCCGAGCGTCCTCGGCATCACCGGAGGCGCGTCGCGCGAGAGGATCTCCCGGGCCGTGGAGTGGGGCGTCCGGGACGTGCTGCGGAAGCCGGTCGACGAGGTGGAGGTGCTGCTCCGGGTCCGGCACGCCCTCGAGGCGAGGGAGCTGGAGCACCAGATCGAGCGCCAGAGCGGCTGGCTCGAGCGGCGGGCCCAGCAGCGCGACGAGAAGCGGGAGCGCGCCACGCTGGGTACCCTCCGGGTGCTGGCCCGGCTGGTGGAGTACCGCGATTACAAGACCGAGCAGCACGCCGAGCGGGTCGGTCAGCTCTCGGCCCGCATCGCCCGCGAGCTCGGCCTGCCGGAGGAGGACGTGCGCATCCTGCGGGAGGCCGCGCCGCTCCACGACATCGGGATGGTGGTCGTCCCCGACCGCATCCTCCTGAAGGAGGGCAGGCTGAACGAGGAGGAGCGCAAGATCCTCGTCACGCACGCGGCCAACGGCGCCCGCATCCTGTCGGAGAGCGACCTCCCGGTCATGGAGCTCGCGCGGGAGATCGCCTACACCCACCACGAGCACTGGGACGGCAACGGCTACCCGCGTCAGCTCGAGAAGCGGGAAATCCCCCTGGCCGGCCGCATCGTCGCGGTCGCCGACGCCTTCGAGGCGATGACCAGCGACCGGCCCTTCCGGGACGCCGGCAGCGTGGAGGACGCCCTCCAGGAGCTCCGGGACCAGCGCGAGAAGCAGTTCGACCCCCAAGTCGTGGACGCCCTGCTCTCGCTGATGGAGCGGGAGCACACCGGGCTCTGACGCCGTGGCCCGGGCCTCGCCCGTCCCGGACTGGGTGGCGGACGACCTGCCCGCGGCCCCGGGCGTCTACCAGTTCGAGGACGCCCACGGCACCCTCCTCTACGTCGGCAAGAGCGTGAACCTCCGGCGCCGCGTCCGGAGCGACGACGACGGCGGCGGCCCCGACGACGACCGCCTCGCCGAGATGCTGCGGCTGGCCCGCGCGGTGCGGTTCCACCGCACGGGCACGGACCTGGAGGCGAAGCTCGTCGAGGCCGACCGGATCGTCCACGATCGCCCGAAGTTCAACCGTGCCCTGAAGAACCGCTCCCGGGGCTGGTACCTCGAGATCGACTGGGGGACGCCCTTCCCCCGGCTGCGCGTCACGCGGACCGCCCGGAAGGCCCGCGCCCGTTACTTCGGCCCGTTCCGCGGCCGCAAGCTCCCCTCCGAGATCGCCGAGCTGACGCGCAAGGTCTTCATGCTGCGCACCTGCAAGGGACGGCTCACCCCCGACCGCTCCGCGTCGCCGTGCCTGCAGCACGGGATCGGCCTCTGCACGGCTCCCTGCATCGCCGAGGCCGGCCTGAACGCCTACCGCTCCCAGGTACGAAAGGCGGAGCGCGCGCTGGACGACCCGGCCTACGTGGCCCGGATCCGGGAACGGCTGGCCGCCGACCGCGACCGGCTGGCCGAGGCGCTCCGCTTCGAGGAAGCCGCCGACCGGCAGCGACGGCTGGACTGGCTCGAGGAGCTCGAGGGCCACCGCCGCCTGCTCGAGCGTCCCTGGCTCGACCGCTCCTGGCTCCTGCTCCTCCCCGCCGCCCGGGAGGAGCGCCGGGTGCTGGTCCCGGTCGCGCGCGGCCGCGTCCTCAAGCGCCGGGTGCTGCGCTGGCGCGAGCCGGGATGGCGCGCGACCGTCGAGGACGCCTGCTACGCCGTGCGGGTGGCCGAGCTTCGGGTGGAGCCGGTGTTTCCCAGGGAGGAGCTGGTCCCGAGCCTCATCGTGACCCGGTGGCTGGAGGAGGGGGCCGAGGAGGGCACGGCGCTCGATCTGGACGACCTGGACACGCCCGACGTGCTCGACCGGCTCTCGCGGGAGCGCCGGGCCGCCTGACCGGAGCGTTTCGCATCAGGCGTAGCCCCGTATTCTGCGTGACGTCTGGCGTCCCACGCGCCGGATGTGTAGTGCGCACTCGACACCATCCTGTGGTGGTCGTGCCTACAGGACGTCCCATCTGCTTGTCATGCAGCAGCTTGGAAATTCGCTGATCCGGGCCGGTATCCGGCACGCTGGATGCAGTAATTCCGGGGACCCCACACAGACCGTGCTTCGCGATCGCCGGGGGGCGAGCCGCGCGGCAGTGGGGCACAGCACCCCTCGCTGCATCACCGGGAAGGTCCACATGGGCTTTCGAGATCCTGCGCCACGCAGCCACGGCCAGAGCCTGGTCGAGTTCATCCTGGCCGTGCCGATCGTGCTGATCCTGCTGTTCACCACCTTCGAGCTGAGCCGCTACTACTACACACGGCTCATGATCCGGAACACGGTGGCCACGGCCACCCGCTTCGCCGTCACCGGCAACACCCTTCCCGATCCGGAGACGGGCGACCCCCTTTCACGGGCGCGGTCCATCGAGCGGAAGATCCTCGAGGGGACCGAGCGGTTCGGGGTGGACTCGGACGACATCACCATCGATCCGGCGGACGGGGGCGACCCGTCGGAGGTCGTCACGATCAGCCTCGCCTATCGACACGAGTCGCGGCTGCCGTCGCTGTTCAGCCTCTTCCCGGATCCGCTGGCCGACTACACGATCAGGTCGTCGATGCGGAACGAGCCCTTCTTCGACGAGTGAGGACCGACGAGCGCATGGAGACCGGGAGGAGGATCGCCTCGAAGCTGTTCGGCGAGGAGCGGGGCCAGGACCTGGTGGAGCTGGTGCTGGTGCTCCCGATCCTGCTGATCATCGTCTTCGGCGTGCTCGAGTTCGGACACATGATCGACACGCGGCACGGGCTGTCGGGGCTGATGCGCGAGGGGGCGAACATCGCCTCGCGCGGGGAGCCGATCGCCGACGTGCTGCAGATCACGATGGACAACGGCGCCAGCTTCGGCCTCGACTCGCGCGGCGGGAGCGTCGTCTCGGAGCTCCGCATCGAGGACGGCTTCCCGATCGTGTTCGACCAGGTGGCCAGCGCGGGCTTCGAGAGCCGCAGCCGGAGGGGCGCGGTGGACGACACCGCCGACGCGCTCACGTCGGTGTCGCTGAACGAGGGGACCCGGATCTTCGTCGTCGAGGTCTTCTACGATTACCGGGAGCTCACGCCCCTGGCCGACCTGGCCGGCGGGCTGGTCCCGGACACGATCTACGATCGGGCGATCTTCTGAGCGCCCGAGCGAGAGGGGGCCATGCGACCATGAACGCACCGAACGAAGCGCATCATCGTCCCGCGACCGATCCGGAGGACGTCCTCCGGCGCCTTCGCGGCGACCGGACGGGCGCCGTGATCGTGCTGGTCGCGGTGGCGATGGTGGTGACGCTCGGGATGGTGGGGCTGGTGACCGACATCGGCGTCGCCGTCGTCAACAAGGCGCGGCTGGACCGGGCCGTGGACGCCGCCGTGCTCAAGGGCGCCGCCGCGCGCCGGCAGGGCACCTCCGAGGCGCGGGACCAGGCGCTGGCGATGGCCCGCGCCAACGGCGTGACGCCGAACGCGAACACGAGCCTGAACGTCACGTTCGGCACCAACGCGCTGGGCGAGGCCACCGTCACGATGACGGCGACCCGCGAGGTCGGCACCCACTTCATGCGCATCCTGGGGATCGACGAGGTCGACGTCGGCTCGCGCGCCACCGCGGCGGTGCCGCCCGTGGACCTCGTCATGGTGCTCGACCAGTCGGGGTCGCTGGCGACCAACAACGCCTGGGACGACCTCCAGGACGCGGCCAAGGAGTTCGTCGGCAACTTCGACGAGACCCTCGACCAGTTCGGCCTGGTCTCGTTCCAGATCCGGGGCACCGACCGCTTCAGCCTCGACCACGGCTTCCGGACCCCGATCGAGAACGCGATCGACGGGATGAGCTCCGCCGGCGACACGAACGTGGGGGAGGGGCTGCGGCTGGCCTGGAACCAGTTCCAGCTCCCGGCCGTGCGAGACCGCTCGGCGAAGGTCCTGGTCTTCTTCACCGACGGCCGTCCGACCGCCTTCCGGGGCTCGATCGGGTCCGGGTCGCCGGGGGACGGCGGACCCGCCGAGGGGCCGTGGAGCCCCGATCGGGCGGTGGCCGTCTACACGACCACCGACAACGTCGTGCGCGGCGCCTGGGACGATCCCGAGTCGCTGCCCACCGACCAGGTGGCCACCGACCCCGATCTCTGCGACGACGTGACGGTGTGCGAGGACGGCTGGAACGAGGACCGGGTGCGGGAGAAGGGCCGGCAGAACGGGCTCGACATGGCCGACATCATCCGCGAGGAGGGCGTCACCATCTACTCGATCGGCCTCGGCGACCCCGGCGCCTCGCATCCGCTGGCGCAGCCCGACCAGGACTACCTGCGGGAGATCGCCAACGAGAACGGCGTGGTCGACGGGAGCCAGCCGCAGGGGCGGATGTTCTTCGCTCCCTCGCCGGCCGAGCTGCGGCAGGTCTTCGACCTGGTGGCCCAGGACATCCTCGTTCGACTGTCACAGTAGGGGCGGTCCGCGCCCGACCGGCGCCGCCGCGGTCGAGGCCGCCGCGGACGGGGCCGGTCCCTCAGGAGGGGATCGGCGGCCCCTCGTACTCGGCCGGGAGCAGCGCCTCCACCACCTTCCCGGCCTTCGACTCCCACGCCTCCCACTCCTCGGCGTAGGTGACGTCCGCCCAGCGCTCGCCCGCGGATCGAAGCCAGCGGTCGACCCACTCCGGGTCGCCGAACCCGACCCGCTCCTGGTAGTGGCGTCCGATCTCGTGGATCCTCTCCCGGTAGGGCTCCACGTCCACGGCCACCGTGGGGAGCCGGCCGAGGTGGCCCCGGTAGGTGAAGACGGGACACCAGCTCCGGTGCGGCTCGGCCGGGGCCACGACCTTGGCCACGCGGGCCAGCGTGATCGCGTCCCGGGCGATCTTTCCCGTCGCCTGGTGATCGGGGTGTCGGAGGCCGCGCGCCCACGCGTCCCCGAAGGTGAGCAGGCCGTCGGGCCGGACGCGCGCGATGAGGTCGGCCACGCGCCGCGCCGCCTCCGGCGTGGCCTCGACGGCCGTGTCGGGCATGCCGAAGAAGTGCGGCTCGGCGCCGAGCATCTCGGCCGCCCCCCGGGCGTGCTCGCGTCGGCGACGTCCGACCTCCTCCTCGGAGAGCCCGCCCATCGCCTCGGTCTTCTCGCCGTCGGTGAGCCAGGCGAGGTGGATCCGGTCGCCGCGCTCCGCCTGGGCGAGCATGGTCCCGAGCGCGCCCATCTCGTCGTCGGGATGGGCGAAGACGGCCAGCAGGGTCCGTGGCTCCCGCGCGTCGTCCGGCATCAGCCCACCTCGGCCGTCTCCCGCAGGACGCGCGTCGCGATCCGGCCGGCCACCACGGCGACGGCCAGGGTGGCGCCGAGGCCGAGGAACTGGAGCGCCGTCTGCCCCCAGCTCGCGGCGCCGGTCGCGGCGGCCGCCACCTGCACGCCGGCCGCCCCGAGGTAGACGTACAGGAGCGTCCCGGGCAGCATCGCGATCCAGGAGGCCAGCACGTAGCCCCGGAAGCTCACCCCGGTGATCCCGTAGCCGTAGTTCAGGAGGTTGAAGGGGAAGGCCGGCGAGAGGCGGGTGAGCGCGACGATCTTCCAGCCCTTCTTCGCCACCGCCCGGTCGACCATGGAGAACTTCTCCCGGCCCTCCACCCACGACGCGACCCGCTCTCGCACGAAGTGGCGGGCGAGCAGGAAGGCCAGCGCCGCTCCCACCGTGGAAGCGATCGAGACGAGCACCGTGCCCCAGAGCAGCCCGAACGCCACCCCCGCCCCGATCGTCAGGGCGCTGCCGGGCACCAGGAGGACGGTGGCCACGACGTAGGCGACCCCGTAGGCCACCGGCGCTGCCGGCCCGAGGCCCTCCACCCGGCTCCTGAGCGACGCGACCCACCCGGAGCCCGAGACCGGCTCCGACGGCGTGCCGGCGTCCGCGTCGACACCGCCCCCCGGCTCCGCCCCGGCACCCGCCGTCGTGTCGCGTGCCGCGTAGCTCGGCTCGGGCGGCACCGCCGCGTTCAGCGACCAGTCGTAGTCGAGATACGAGACCGGCGGGCGTCCGTCGTGCGCCGCGACGAAGTCGGCCACCTCGCTCCGGGCGTAGTCGGCGACGAAGCGCGGGATCGTCTCCGCGCGCGGCTCCCAGCCCTCGGCCGTGAAGTCGTCCCCGTACCAGTCGAAGTAGGCGGAGAGCATCAGCTCGCCGTCCTCGACGCGCACGTTCGCGGTGTCGCGGAGGAAGCTGCGGCTGCGGCGCTCGAGCTCGACGCCGAGCGAGTCGCCGCCGAACGCCCAAGGGGGGAGCGGCGCGCACGACAGGGAGGCGCAGTTGACCGCGAAGTGGATGCGCGGATCCCGGAAGAAGGGACGCAGCAGGCGGTGCTCGATCTCGTCCAGCGTGACCTGGTGGCCCCCGACGGTGTGGGTGGTCTCGGTCCACACGCCGTCGATGTCGCGGATCGAGGCGACCTCCGGGTGCTCCAGAATCGCCCGCAGCGTGTAGGCGTTGTAGGCGTTGATCAGCAGGGCCTTCAGGTGGTCCGGCGCCAGCGAGGCGAGGTCGGCCCCGGCCACGCGCTCGAGGTAGGCGTCGAGCTCACCGCGGTGACGCTGGACGTAGGGGTAGTCCACGAGCCCGTCGCGCACCGCCCCGGCCAGGAGCCGGTCCCAACCTTCGTGCGTGAACCGCTCCTCGCCCGACGCGAGCGCCGCCCGGACGTCGTCGGCCACGGGACCGGTCGCCTCCTGGGAGGCCGGAGCTCCGCAGGCGACCATGACGGCGACCACGACGGCGGCGACGTGCCCGTGCGGAGCGCGACGCGGGCGCGGAACGCTCTTCGATCTCGACGTCGTCTCGTCCGTCATCGCTCCGTCTCGTTCGAACGGTCGGCTCGCGAGCGCCGGCCGTGGCCCGGCCGCCGGGGGGCGGCGACCCGGCGCCGACCCACCTCTACAACGTACGTGATCGTCCACCAGATCCGCGCCCGACGGCGATCCGGAGCAGCTCCCGCTCCTCGTTCGCGACGTCGCCGGTGTGACTTGACGTAACATACGGTGTACTAGAAACTAGCACATTCACACGACGGTCGTCCACCTCGGATCCGGATGTCGGCTGCCTGTCATGAAAGCCCTCGACGACGTGCTGAGCTCGAAAGCGCTCGCCCGCCTGGTCGTCCATTTCCTGGTCCATCCGGACGAACGACTGCATCTGCGAGCGCTCCAGAGGCATACCGGCCTGGGTATGCGGTCGCTTCAGCGGGAGTTGCGGAAGCTGGAGGACTGGGGAGTGGTTCGCAGAGAAGAGGAGGACGGTCGGGTCTACCACCATCCCGACTTCTCTCATACTCGATGGGAGGCCCTTCGCAAAGTGGTGCGAGCGTTCGCTCTGCCTGAGGAACTCATCGACGAGGCCCTCGCGGACCTGAGGAAGAGCATCCAGTGCGCGTTCATTTACGGGTCCGTGGCCCGAGGTGAGGATCGCCCCGACAGCGATCTGGACCTCTTCGTGGTCAGCGATCAGGTGAGCCGAACCGAGCTGTCCAGGAATCTGATGGACGCCGCGGTAGCGATCGGACGAACGGTGAACGTCGATCTTCACAGTCCGGCTGAGCTGCAGGCCTGGAGTCGCACGCCCAGCAGCTATCTCCGGTCCGTGCTGTCAGGAGACAAGCGATGGGTGATAGGGGAAGGTGAGGAGCCGACGGTGCCGGTCTCATGACCGCTCACCGACTCGAACGACTGCTCGACGATGGCGAGTTGGAGGAGGTCGAGCCGGACTCGGGAGCTGTGGTCGGCTTTTGGAAGAAGGCCGCGGAGGACTGGGGGGTCGCCGAAACGCCTGGAGTGCCCCCGAGCGTCTCCCTGCGGCTCCTGTACACGGCAGGATTCAAGATTGCCACCGCCATCCTGCGGGCGTCCGGATATCGTGCCAGGGGGACGAGCCATCACTTCAACACGTTCTACGCGCTCCGCGGATTGGAGGACGCCCGATTGGATGACCTCGGTGCCGCGATGGACGGGTTCCGATCCCTGCGACACGCCGTGCTCTACGAACCCGAAAGCCCGATCGATCCGTCTCACGTGGAAGAGCTCAGAGGCACCGTGACACGGCTGTTCGCCGCGGGTCGAGACGTGATCGTCGAGCGGCTGCCGGATTCGGCAGAGCACCTGGAGCCGCCGATGTAGCGTCTTGGACCTCTCCTCCTCCGGACACCGTCAACCGTCCGCCGCCTGCGGTCCGTCCTGCGCCGGGGTCCACGTCGCCGAGCTCACGACGCCGTAGGGCTGACGCCCGCCTCAGCGCAGGCCGGTCGTGTCCGCCGACGGCCGGTCCAGGTCCACCTCCTTGAGGCCCTCGAGCTGTCGCGCGAGGCGGTCCGTACGCTCCAGGAGCTCCAGGTAGATGCGTGCCGCCCGCTCCCGCTCGGGGGTGGGATCGAGCGCGAGCAGGCGCTCGAACTGGGTGCGGGCCGCCGACGGCCGGTAGACCGGCGACGCCGGGTCGGCGAAGAGGAGGCCGGCCCGGAAGAGCACGCCGGCGTCCCGGTGGAGCGCGCTGTCGCTGGCGAAGAGCGCCGCGGCGGCCGAGTCCCGGCCCGCCTCGTAGTGGCGCTGGAAGGCCGAGGGCCCGTCGCCGCCGCCCGACGTGGCGCACGCTCCGAGCACGAGGACGGCCGCCAGCACGACCGGGAGCGTGGCCGTCCGGCGGCCGTTCACGCCGTCGCCTCCCCGACCACGCGCGCGCCCTCCGGCAGCTCGGCCGGAAGCCGCACCCGGAAGAGCGCCCCGCCCTCCTCGCGGTCCTCGACCCGGATCTCGCCCCCGTGCGCCTCGACGATCTGTCGGCAGAGGGTGAGCCCGAGGCCGCTCCCGCCCGACCGTCCGTTCGGCTTCGAGCCCTGGAAGAACCGCTCGAACACCGCCTGCTTCTGGTCGTCCGGGACGCCGGGGCCCTCGTCGGCCACGGTCAGCTCTGCGCCGGGGCCGCCGTCGGACGCCGGACGCACCGTGACCCGCACCGCGTCCCCCTCCGAGGAGGCCCCGAGCGCGTTGTCGAGCAGGTTCTCGACCACCTGACGGAGGCGGGAGGGGTCCGCCTCCAGCCCCACCGGTCCGTCCGGAGCGTCCACCTCCAGCGCCACCGAGGCCGCTTCGTACCGCGGCCGCACGTCCCCGGCCACCTCGGTGGCCAGCGCCGCCAGGTCGCAGCCCTCCGGCTGCAGCTTCGCCGCCTCGGCCTCGAACCGCGCCACGTCGAGCAGGGTCCCGATCATTCCCGACAGCCGCTCGGCGTACTCCTCGTTGCTCTTCAGCAGCTCCCGCTGCCGGTCGTCGAGCTCGCCGACGCCGTCCTCCAGCAGGTACCGCTGCACCTCGCGCATCGTCGCCAGGGGCGACTTGAGGTCGTGCGACACCCGTGACAGGAAGTCCTTCTTGAGCTGGTCGAGCTCGGCGAGGCGCACGGCCATGCGGTCGAAGGCGTCGGCCATCTCGCCGAACTCGTCGGACCGCTCCGTGTTCAGGCGCACCGAGAAGTCGCCCGCGGCGACGTGCCGCGTCCCGGTGACGAGCTGCCGGAGCCCCCGCATGATCGAGCGCACCAGCAGCAGCCACACGCCCGCGGCCAGCACGGCCGCCACCAGCACTCCGATCCAGGCGTAGCGCTCGCTGCTCCGGGCCCGCGCGGAGGTCGACTCCACGCCGGCGAGGATCGCGCTCCGCATCGCCTGGCTCAGCCGCCGGTTCTCGGCGTGGAGGTCGCCCACCGCCGCGATGAAGGCCGAATCGGCGGGTCCGCCGGGGTCGCTCGGCGGGATCCGCTCCCGGACCGGCGTCCAGCGCCCGGTGAACGCCTCCCACTCCTCCTCGAGCGCCTCCAGCGCCTCGGACTCCTCGGAGGTCATCGCCCCCCGGTCGAACGAGTCCAGCGCGCCGTCGAAGTCGCCGACCAGCTCGGTGAACGCCCGCGCGTAGCCCGCGTCGCCCGTGATCGCGTACTTGCGGCCGTTCTCCTCGATCCGGTCCAGCCGCATCCGGAGCTCGGTGGTGGAGAGCACGAGGCGGCCGGACGCGCCGGCGAGGTCGCGGCTGGCGCGAGCGGACCGCTCGAGCGTCACGACGAGCCCGCCCAGGACGACCGCCAGGAGCCCGACCACCAGGGCGTAGCCGAGGCCCAGCTTGGTCGTGACCCTCATCCCGCGGACGACCCTTCGTCCCAGCGCTTCAGCTTGTTGCGGATCGTCTTCGGATCCAGGTCGAGCTGGCGCGCCGCCTCCGCCTTGTTGTTGTCGACGTGCTCGAGGGTCTTCAGGATGAGCTCCTTCTCCGCCTCGCGCGCCGTGGTGCCGATCGGCACGACCACCCGCGGCCGGCCGTCCTCCTCCGAGTCGTCCAGGTAGGGCGGGAGGTCGTCGGCCCCCACCATCCCCTGGCCGGCCACGATGACCGCCCGCTCCACGACGTTGCGGAGCTCGCGCACGTTGCCGGGCCACCGGTAGCCGCTCAGCCGTTCCAGCGCCGCGTCCCGGAAGCCCTCCACCGCGAGCTCGTGCTTCTCGTTGAAGGAGCGGACGAAGTGCTGCACCAGCAGGGGGATGTCCGAGCGCCGCTCGCGCAGCGGGGGCAGGTGGACCTCGAACACGTTGAGGCGATAGAAGAGGTCCTCGCGCAGCTGGCCCTCCTCGACCGCCTCCTCGAGGTCGCGGTTGGTCGCCGCCAGCACGCGCACGTCGAACTGCTTCTCGCGGCTCCCGCCCACGCGCCGCACCCGGCCGTCCTCCAGCACCCGGAGCAGCTTGGGCTGGAGGGACGTGGGCATCTCGGAGATCTCGTCCAGGAGGAGGATGCCCCCGTCGGCGTTCTCGAAGCAGCCGGGCCGCGACTCGGTCGCTCCGGTGAAGGCGCCCTTCTCGTGGCCGAACAGCTCGCTCTCGACCAGCCCCTCCGGGATGGCGGCGGCGTTCAGCGCCACGAAGGGTCCGTCGGCCCGCTCGCTCAGCCTGTGGACGGTGCGGGCGACCACCTCCTTGCCGGTCCCGCTCTCGCCGGTGAGGATCGCCGAGGCGTCGTTGCCCGCCAGCAGCTCGACCAGCCGATAGACCTCCTGCATCGGCTCGCTCGTCCCCACCAGCAGCCCCAGGCCGGCACCCGACTCCAGCTCCTCCTCCAGCGACCGGATCCGGGTCCTCAGCTCGTTCTCCGACTCGGCGGCCTCCACCAGGGCCCGGAGCTTGTCGAAGTCGAGGGGCTTGGTGAGGAAGTCGGTGGCGCCGCGCTTCATGGCCTCCACCGCCAGGTCCACGCTTCCGTGGGCCGTGATGAGGATCACCGGGCGGGAGCGATCGGCGTCCTCGAGGGCGTCGAGCAGGTCGAGCCCCTCGGCGTCGGGGAGCACCAGGTCGGCGACCACCACGTCGAAGTCGTGCTCCCCGAGCAGCCCGGTCGCCTCCTCGAGGGTCGCCGCCGTGTGCGTCTCGAACCCCCAGTCGCGGATCCGGAGGCCGAGGATCTCCTGGAGGGTCTCGTCGTCCTCCACCACGAGCACGAGGGGGCCGTCACCGCCCATCGGACCTCCCGATGGAGCCGCGACGTGTCGCGCGGGGCCGCGTACGTCTACTCATGCACGTCCTCCCGGATGGGGCGTTCACGAGATCGGTCGTTGTCCGGAGCCCTCGAAACTACACCGGGACGGCGCCACGAACCCAGCCCGTCGCGCGCTCAGCCGCGCGCCACCGCGCTGCTCCCGCGGGCGATGTCACGCAACGACGGATGCGCCCGCCAGATCCACCACCCCATGGCCGCGACCGAGAGGAGGTTGCCGACCCCGACCGCCCACCAGGAGAGCTCGTCCATCACCCAGGCGCCGAGCAGACCCGCCGCCGGAACGAAGACCGCCTCCAGGACGATGAAGCTCAGCGCGAACACGATCCAGATGGACGGCGTGCGCTCCACGGCGCCGGCCGCCCACTCGAAGGCGAGGCCGGCCACCAGGAACGCGGCCACGTGGAGCACCGTGTAGGCGGCGACGACGCCGGCCCCGAGCCGCACCTCCTCGGGGCTCGACGCGCCCAGGAAGAGCGCCGAGCCGAGGGCGGCGGGCGTGAAGAAGGGCCGACCGGACACCAGGTCCAGCAGGAAGAACCAGCCCGCCACCGCCGCGGCGCCGAGCAGACCCGCGACCAGGCCGCGGCGCACGTCCGGGTAGTCGCGGAGCACGCCGAGGCCGACGGGGTGCTCCCTCCAGGCGGCGCGATTCAGGTAGACCATGAAGGCCATCCCGGCGACCAGGTTCGCGAGGACGACCTGCGTGGTCGGCAGCAGGGTCAGGAAGCGGCTGCCGGTGAACAGCATGCCCGAGTAGTGCGCGGCGTCGAGGACGCCCACCCCGAACAGGACCCCGGCGAGCAGGCCCGGCGCCTGGTCGGTCCACTCCAGGAAGGCCGCCGCCGCCACGCCGAGGGCGACGAAGACGCCGAAGTGCAGCAGCGTGTAGAGGCCGACCAGGCCGAAGGTGATCGGGCCTCCCTCCCGGCCGAGCCAAGCGGCCGCCAGGTCGGCCGGCGTCCGGAACAGCTCGGCCGTGGCGAGGTCGACCCCCAGGAACCAGAGGGCGACGACCGTTCCGGCGATCAATCCGCCGACGGCTCCGTGCGCGAGCGTTCCCCGACGCGTGCGTTCCATGCGGCCTCCAGGTGGGTAGCGGAGTCACGGGCTCCCCCTGCCGACGATCCGCCCGGCGGGAATATATCGCGGCGGCGTCGACGTCGAGAGACGTGGCCCGGGAGCCGGGCCCCGCGTCAGCGGAGGCCGATTCCCGGCGTCAGGACGGCTCGGGGAGCTCCACCGGCGGCAGGGCGGCCTCGATCTCGGCGCGCCGCTCCTCGAGCCACGGCGGGAGGCGGAGCGAGGAGCCCAGCTCCTCGACCGACTCGTCCCGGCCCATGCCCGGACCGTCGGTCGCCAGCTCGAACAATACGCCGCCCGGCTCCCGGAAGTAGATCGACCGGAAGTAGCGCCGATCCAGGACCGGCGTCACCCGGAGCCCCCGGTCGAGCAGCTCCCGCCGGGCCGTCCGCTGCTCCTCGTCGTCGGCGACCCGGAAGGCGACGTGGTGGACGCATCCCGCCGACATCGAGCCCTCGTCGCCCTCCGCCCGGACGAGCACGTCCACCGTCGTGGCCGGATAGGCGTCGTCGGTCGACGCGTCGCCGTCCGCCCGGAAGCGCACCCGCGGCTCCGTCTCTTCCGGCCCCTCCGGCCCCCCCGGCCGGCGGCCGTCCGCCGCGCGCTCGAAGCCGAGCGCGGCGAGCACCTCCGCCGTGGGCGCGAGCTCCCGCACCCAGAGCGTGACCGACGGGATTCCCCGGATCGCGTGCCGGTCCTCGGCCCCGGCGCTCGGGCCCGACCCGGATTCGGCGACCAGCTCGAGCGCGAGGCCGTCGGGATCCGTGAAGGCGACGGCCGGTGCGCCGTCGGCTCCCTCGCCCCGCTCGACGCGCTCGACGCCCCGCTCCCGGAGGCGGCGCTCCCAGGTCCCCAGCGACCCTTCCGGAACGGCCAGGCGCACCAGCCCCACCTGGCCGACCCCCGGCTCGCCGGGCCGGGCGTTCGGGAAGGGGAAGAAGGTGAGAAGCGTCCCCGGCCGGCCCAGCCGATCGCCGAAGTAGAAGTGGTGGACGGTCGGCGCGTCGAAGTTCACGCTGCGCTTCACCAGCCGCAGGCCGAGCGCGCCCGCGTAGAAGTCCAGCGTGCGCCCGGGGTCGGAGGAGAGCGCGGTGACGTGGTGGAGGCCCGGCGATCGCACGGGGAGGGTCAGCCCCCGACCCGGACCCGCAGCGTGGACGGGGACTGGTAGATCCGCTCGGTGATCGTGAGGTAGACGACGTCGCCGGACTCGACGGCGAACCGCTCGGTGGCGACCGACGGTCCCCCGACCTGATCGAGGACGAGGCGGACCGTGCGGCCCTGTCCCACCATGTCCGACGGCACCGGCCACCGGACCTCCTGGCTCACGTTGATCGTGCCCAGGCGCACCCGCCCGACGCCCCGCGACGCGTACACGCTCACCGGGCCGACCAGGCGGCTGTCGATCACGAAGACGGC
>CAZEUW010000036.1:0-14748 GCA_964515425.1 uncultured Gemmatimonadota bacterium
ACGGCTCGAGCACGAGGCGGGAGCTGTCGTCCGGCGCCGCCGCCGCGGGCGCGGGGTGCCCCGGCGCCGAGAGGAAGGCCGCCATCAGCGCCAGGGCGAACGGGCTCACCCGCCGTCCCCGTCGTGCGCGTCGTCCCGCGCCTCGACGAGCGCGCGCGCCGGCTCGTACAGGGCGCACACCGCGCCGGCCGGATCGCGGATCACGGCGTAGCGGGAGCCGCCGAGCCCCTTGGGCCCCGCGACGACGTCGCCGCCGAGCTCCCGGCAGCGCTCCAGGCTCTCGTCGAGCGATTCGACCACCACGTAGAGGAGCCACTGCGCCGGCAGGTCGGCGTTCGTGCCCCGGGCGTGGCAGACCCCTGCGACGGCGGTCTGCCCGCGGGGCAGCCGCATGTTGAAGTCCTCGTACCCGTCCAGGTCCACCGGCTGGGACCGCCATCCGACCACGGCCTCGTAGAAGTCGCGCGCCTCGGACGCGTCCTCCACGGTCAGGTCGTGCCAGGCGATGGTCCCGGGCTCGAGGTCGTCTCCCAACGTCCCCTCCGTCGGTTCCGGTGAGCGGCCACGTCTCGGTCCGTCCGCGCCCCCGCCCCGCGGCCGGCGCGCCGGGTGAAAGCTAGCCGACGGCAGGGCCGTCGGAAACGGCCGCCTCGCGCCGCGCGCGCTCCTCCTCCTCCCGGGCGACCGCCCGCCCTTCCTCCACGTCGACCGGCAGGAGAAGCAGGGCCCCGACCACGAAGAGCAGACCCACCGCAAGGATCGCGTTCCGGCTCGAGCCGGTCAGGGCCACGGCGGCGGTGAAGAGCGCGGGGCCGAAGATGCCGGCGAACTTCTCCACGACGCCGAAGAAGCCGAAGAACTCGGCCGACTTGTGGGAGGGGATCATGGAGGCGAACAGCGACTTGCTGAGCGCCTGGGTGCCCCCCTGGACCATCGCCACGAGCACGGCGAGGGCGTAGAAGTGCTCCACGGTCTCCATCCGGTAGCCCAGGACGCTGATGCCGGCGTAGACCCCCAGCCCGAGGAGGATCGACTGCTTGACGCCGAGCCGGCCGGCGAGCCGTCCGAACAGGAACGCGAAGGGGACGCCGACGAACTGCACCAGCAGGATCGCCCCGATGAGGGCGTTCCGCTCGAGCCCGATCTCCGAGCCGTAGATCGTCGCGAAGCGGATGATCGTCTGGATGCCGTCGTTGTAGACGAGGAACGCCGCCAGGAGCAGGAAGGCCTCGCGATAGGCGCCGAGCTCGCGGAAGGTGCCGACCAGCCGGCGCGCGGCCAGCCGGGCGGCGGCCTCGGCCGGGTCCTCGTCGGGGTCGACCCGGCGCGGCGGCTCCGGAATCCGGCGGAAGAGCGGGATCGCGAACAGCACCCACCAGGCCGCCACCGAGACGAAGGCGAGGCGGGCGGGGAGGGTCGGATCGGCGTCGGCGAGGCCGAACCACTCCGGCCGGCTGATCCACGCGAGGTTGAGGGCGAGCAGCAGGCCCCCGCCGAGGTACCCGAGCGCGAATCCCGACGTCGCCAGCCGGTCGAGCCGCTCGCCCTCGGCGACGTGCGGCAGGAGCGAATCGTAGAAGACGAAGCTGCCCCAGGCCCCCACGTTGCCCAGCAGGAAGAGTCCCGCCCCGAGCTGCCAGTCGCCCTCGTGCACGAAGAAGAGCCCGGCCGTGGTCGCCGCGCCGAGCCCGAGGAAGAGGCCCAGGAACCGCTTCTTCCTCGCGGTGACGTCGGCCAGCGCACCGAGGTAGGGCGCCATCACCGCCACGATCGCGAGGGCGATCGTCGTGACGGTCCCGTAGCGCGCCGTGGCGGCCGACGCCGGCATGCCGGAGGCGGCGACCCGCTGAAAGTAGATCGGGAAGACGGCCGCGGTGACCGTGGTGACGAACGCCGAGTTGGCCCAGTCGTACAGCGCCCAGGCCCGGGCCTGGGGCGTGTCCAGCCCCAGGCCCTCCAGCCAGCCGCGGACGCGGCTCATGCGCCGCCCGAGCTCCAGGCCTCCACGGCCTCGTCGTCGAAGTGGACGTCCATCTGGGGGAAGGCGATGGTCACCTCGGCCTCACGGAGGCGCCGCCACACCGCCTCGTGCAGGTCCGACAGGAGCTTCGGCGCCCCCCACGGGTCCTCCGTCCACACGGAGACCTCGAAGTCCACCGACGAGGAGCCGAACCGCTTCAGGAGGACGATCGGCTCGTGCCGCCGCGAGCGGCCCTCGAACGACGCCGCCGTCTCCTCCAGGACCCGCCGAACGAGCGCCATGTCGGAGCGGTAGACCACGCCGACGTCGACGCGGAGGCGCAGCAGGTCGTCCCGCAGGGTGAAGTTCTTGACGGTGGACTGGACGAGCGCCGAGTTCGGGACGATGAACTCCTCCTCGTCCCGGGAGCGGCAGATCGTGGACCGGATCCGCATGTCGACGACCCGGACGACGTCGCCGTCGACCTGCAGCACGTCGCCGGGCTGGATCGTGCGCTCGACCATCAGGATGAGGCCCGAGACGAAGTTCTGCGCGATGTTCTGCATCGCGAACCCGACGGCCACCGCCAGCACGGCGCCGGCGGCGAAGAGCGCGGCGAGGTTGATCCCCATCGCGTGCAGGCCGGCCGCGATCCCGACGGTCATCACGCCGTAGTGCGCGAGCCGCCGGGTCACCTCCACGCCCTTCCGGAGCTCGACCTGGCCCCGTCGCGGGCGGAGCGCGCGCACGAGCGCCCCCTGAACGAGCCTCGAGACCAGCCAGGCGCCCGCCAGGACGAGCAGGAAGACGAAGACCGAGCCGACCGTGATGGGGGTGCCCGCCAGGTCGAGGAGGGGCGCGGCGAAGAACTCGCGGATCGGTCCGAGGATCTCGTTGGAGCTCACGACACCTCCGCCGCGTCGAGTCCTGGGGGAACCGGGGCTCGGGACGCATTTTGCATCCGGAGCCGGCCGCGGCGCCAGCGGCGGAGCGGGAGCACGAGCCGGGGGAGAGCGATGGACATGCGATCGGGAGCGACGGGATGACGCGGCGAGCCGTCGCCCGGGTCCTCGTCCCTGCGACCGTGGTGGTCCCGGCGGCCGCGGCCCTGACGGCCGCCGTGGCCCGGGCGGCCGTGCCGGCCGTCGCCGACGCGCAGGCGGACCCGACCGTCGGCTCGCCGGGCTTCGTGGCCGAGGACGAGCTGGGATGGCGGGGGAGCGTGGACCTCGGCTTCACGCTGACCGCGGGAAACAGCGAGACCACCACCCTCTCGCTCGCCGGCCTCGCCGTCTGGCGGGGCGAGCGCACCCGGTGGACCCTGAACGGCTCCTTCCTGAGGGCGACCGACGACGGGGAGGAGACGGCGAACCGGGGCGACCTCTCCGGTCAGTACGACTGGTTCCCCACCGAACGCCTCTTCGTCTTCGGTCGGGGCGCCGGCTCCTTCAACGCGCCCGCCGGGCTCGATCTACGGGTCGCGCCGGCCGCCGGCGTCGGCTACCAGGTGGTCCAGTCGGAGCGCCACGAGCTCATCGCACGGGGGGGCGGGAGCTGGATCCGGGACGAGTTCACCGACGGCACGTCGGACCAGGCCTTCCACGTCCTGCTCGCCCAGGCCTACCACTGGCAGCTCTCGGAGACGTCCGACCTCGAGGAATCGGTGGTCTACGAGCCGAAGGCGGAGGAGCTCGGGGACTACCTGCTCACGGCCCGGGTGTCGCTGTCGGCGATGATCACCGAGGTGCTGGGGCTCAAGCTGAGCGTCAAGAACGAGTTCGACTCCGAGCCCTTCGACCCGGCGACCGGGGAGCCGGTCGAGGAGAACGACCTCACCGTGGTGACGGGGCTCACCTTCCGGTTCTGACGGCCGTCTCCGGCGTCAGAGCTCCTTGACCTCCTGCACCAGGTCCTGGAGGGTGTCGGCGGCGTCGCCGAAGTACATGGAGGTGTGGTCCGCGTAGAAGAGCGGGTTGTCGATCCCCGCGAAGCCGGTCGAGAGGCTCCGCTTCATCACGATGCACCGCTGCGCGCGGTCGACCTCGACGATCGGCATGCCGGCGATGGGGCTCGCGTCGTCGTCCCGGGCCAGCGGGTTCGTCACGTCGTTGGCGCCGACCACCAGGGCGACGTCCGTGTTCGGCATCTCGGGGTTCACGTCGTCGGGCTCGTAGAGCATGTCGTAGGGGACGTCCGCCTCGGCGAGCAGCACGTTCATGTGCCCCGGCATGCGGCCGGCCACGGGGTGGATGACGAACTTGACCGTCACGCCCCGTCGGGTGAGCTGGTCGGCGAGCTCCTTGAGCTTGTGCTGGGCCTGCGCGACGGCCAGCCCGTAGCCGGGCACGATCACCACCTGACGGGCGTAGCCCATCAGCATCGCCGCGTTCTCGGCGTCCGTCTCCGCCGCCGTCTTCTCGCCCTCCTCCCGGGCGGCCGCCGCGGGGCCGCCGCCCCCGCCGAACGCCCCGAACAGGACGTTGGCGAGCGACCGGTTCATCGCCCGGCACATGATCGCGGTGAGGATCAGACCCGAGGCGCCCACGAGGGCTCCGCTGATGATGAGCGCCATGTTGGTGAGCACGAACCCGGCGGCCGACGCGGCGAGCCCCGAGTAGCTGTTCAGCAGCGCCACGACCACCGGCATGTCGGCCCCGCCGATCGGCAGCACCACCAGCACGCCCAGCAGGAGCGACAGGCCGGCGAGCACGCCGTACCAGAGCGCCGGATCGGCGGGCGGGGCGATCGTCAGGACGACGGCGAGCCCGATCCCCGCCAGGAGCACCAGCAGGTTGAGGCTCTTCTGGAGGGGATAGGTGACGGCGCCCTCGGCCCACCCCTGCAGCTTGCCGAACGCGACCCAGCTCCCGCTGAAGGTCACGGCGCCGATCAGGGTGCCCGCCATCACCGACGTGCCGGTCTCGGTCGGGACCGGGGGCGTCGCCTGCAGGAACTCCGCCGCCGCCACCAGCGCGCTCGCGCCGCCCCCGAAGCTGTTGAAGATCGCCACCATCTGGGGCATCTCGGTCATCTCGACCGACCGCGCCGTCCACACGCCGATCGCGCCGCCCGCCGCCAGCCCCACCACGATCCAGGTGAAGTCGAGGATCTGCTGGCCGACGAGGGTCGTGAGCACGGCGATCAGCATGCCGAGCGCCGCCTGCGCGTTGCCGCGCCGGGCGGTCTCGGGGTGGGAGAGCCCCTTCAGGCCGACGATGAAGAGGCACGAGGCCACGAGGTAGGCGATCTGGACGAGCGCGCCGCCCCTCACTCGGCGTCCCCGCTCCGTCGGCGGTGGAACATCCGCAGCATGCGGTCGGTGACCAGGAAGCCGCCCACCACGTTCACGGTCGCGAAGACGACGGCCACCACGCCGAGCACCGTGACGGTCCAGCCCGCCGACGTGCCGGAGCCGGCGATGACGAGCGCCCCCACCAGCGAGATGCCCGAGATCGCGTTCGACCCCGACATCAGCGGCGTGTGGAGGGTCGGCGGCACCTTGGTGATCACCTCGAAGCCGACGAACATCGCCAGCACGAAGATCACGAGCAGGAGGATGCCGGTCACCTGATCCTCCTCACGGCGAGAAGCGGACGTCGCCGCCGTGGGTCACGCACACGGCGTCCACGATCTCGTCCTCCAGGTCGACGCCGAGCGACCCGTCCTCGGCCGTGACGTGCCCGAGCAGCGCCGTGGCGTTGCGGGCGTACATCTGGCTGGCGTGGTAGGGCAGGGAGGCGGGCAGGTTCAGCGGCGCGTGGATGGTCACCCCTCCGTGCTCGACGGTCTCCCCGCCCCGGCTCATCTCGCAGTTGCCGCCGGAGGCGCCCGCGAGGTCGACGACCACCGAGCCGGGCCGCATCGCCTCGACCGTCGCCCGGTCCACCAGCGTCGGCGCCCGGCCGCCGGGCACCTGGGCGGTGGTGACGATCACGTCCGCCTCGGCGGCGTGGCGGGCGACCATCTCCCGCTCGCGTCGCTCGGTCTCCTCCGAGACCGCCGTGGCGTAGCCGTCCTCGTCCGCCGCGCCCTCGTCCTCCTCCCCCTCGAACGCGAGGAAGGTCGCCCCCAGGCTCTCCACCTGCTCGGCCACCTCGGGGCGGATGTCGAAGGCCTCCACCCGCGCCCCCAGCCGGCGGGCGGTCGCGATCGCCTGCAGGCCCGCCACCCCCGCGCCGAGCACCAGGACCGTCGCGGGCCGGATCGTCCCCGCGGCGGTGGTCAGCATCGGGAAGAACTTGATCAGCGAGTTCGCCCCCAGCAGGACCGCCTTGTAGCCGGCGACGGTCGCCATCGAGGAGAGCGCGTCCATCGACTGTGCCCGCGAGATGCGGGGTAGCAGCTCGAGGGAGAGGGCCGTGACGCCGCGGCCCGCGAGGCGACGCAGCAGCTCCTGCTCCCGGTGCGGGTCGAGCATGCCGATCAGGAGGGCGCCCTCGGGGACGTGGTCGACCTCGTGGCCGTCCTCGAGGGCCCTCGGCGGACCGACGCGGAGCACGGCGTCGGCGCCCTCGAGCGCGGCGCCCGCGCCCTCGACGACCTCCACCCCCGCTTCCCGGTAGGCCTCGTCGTCGAAGGAGGCGTCCGCGCCCGCGCCCGCCTGCAGGCGGTACCGGCGTCCCTCGCCCGTGCGCCGGGCGGCGTCCGGCGTGAGCGCGACGCGCGTCTCCCCGGGACGGGACTCGTCGGGGACGGCCACGAGCGGGGGCGTCACGTCCGGAGGGCCGCCCCGGGGATCAGTCGTCGAGGTGGTACCAGACCTTGACCCGGACCTGGTACTCGGTGACTCCGCCGTCGCCGAGCTGGCCGCGCTGCTCCAGCACCTCGAACCAGCGGAGGCCGTGCATGGTCCGGGACGCGCGCTCCACGGCCGACTCCACGGCGTCCTCGAAGCTCTCCGAGGACGTGCCGACGAGCTCGACCGGCTTGTAGGTGGGATCTGACAAGGGACACCTCCGGTGAGGGTGGGGCTCCGCCTCCGGTCCAGCATGTCCCGCGATCACGGGATCTGCAAGGAGGCCCGTGCCCTCCGTCGGGACGCCGCGCGCGATCGGGCCCCCGCGCCGCCGTCCGGCTCAGCCTCCGGAACCGGCCGTGCCGGCCCCCGCCTGCAGGAGGCTGTCGAGCACGGTGCGGAACCGCTGCAGCGGTTGGGCGCCCACGATGGGCGTCTGCCCGTTCACGATGAACAGCGGGGTGCTCCGGATCCGGGCGCCCGAGACCTGCTCGAGGTCGCGGATCTGGAGCTGGGACGGCAGATCGCGCTCGATGCAGGTGCGGAACGAAGCCTCGTCGATGTCGAGCCTCCCGGCGTACTCGACGAACAGCTCCCCCGGATCGTCGGCGGAGTCGGCCCACGCGCTCTGGTTCTCGAACAGCAGGTCGTGCATGGGCCAGAACTTCCCGACCGCTCCCGCGCAGTACGCCGCCTCGGCCGCCGGCCACGCGCGGTCGTGTCCCGGGTTGGGGTAGGTCACGAAGACGTAGTGTGCCTTGCCGGTCTGGACGTAGAGGCTGTCGATGGCCGGGTAGGTCTGCCGGTAGTGGCGGGCGCAGTACGGACACTGGAAGTCGGAGACCTCCACGATGGTGAGGGGGCTGGCCGAGTCGCCGGCGGCCCGGGCCGCGTCCGCGCGCTGCTGGACGACGTCGCGCTCGGAGGGCACGACCGCGCCCTCCTGGGCGCTGGAGGCGTCCCCGGCGCAGCCGACCAGCACGGTCGCGCCGAGGAGGGCCGCGGCTCCGTCGCGCAGGAGCCGGGAGGGTCGACGATACGGGGCGTCGCTGCAGGGCTGGGACATGCGTGCTCGCAGGTGGAGGGAAGAGAGAGGAGAGGGGCTCGGTCGCATCCGGCGCCTCAAGCTAGCGGGGGCGTACCGCCGTCACCACCTGACGTTCCTCGCTGACGGTGACGCAGCGGACCTCTCGGAGGCCGGCGTCCTCGAGCCAGCCCCGGTACCGGTCGAGGGTGTAGGTGCCGCCGGACTCGGTGTTCATCAGCATCGTCACGGCGAAGAGCGCCGCGAACGGCTCCACGCCCCGCACGAAGTCCATGACGCACAGCACGCCGCCCGGCGCGAGCCGCCCGGCACAGCGCTCCAGCAGCCTCCGGTTGGTCGCCGGGTCGTAGATGTGGGTGATGTTGGCGAGCAGGACGGCGTCGAAGGGCCCCTCGGGCAGGGACTCGTTGAAGTCGCCCGCCGCCAGCTCGAGGCCGGCGAGACGCTCCAGGCCGTAGGCGGAGGCGACGTGCTCGACGACCTCCGGCCGGTCCACGAGCACGGCCTCCCAGCCCCGGGCGAGGAACTCGCGGCTGAAGGTGCCGGGCCCTCCGCCGACGTCGAGCACCCGGCCCCGCTCCGGGGCCCGATCGAGGCAGGCGTCCACCACCTCGCCGACGAGCGTCGGGTTCTTGTTGGCCATCGCCGCCTGGAAGCGCTCCAGCGCCGCCGGGTCGTCCGCGTGCTCCTCCTCGGGCGGCGGGCCGCCGCGGCGCAGCGCCCCGGGCAGCTCGTCCGCCCAGTCGCGGAGCTGGGAGAGCCAGTGGAGCACGGCGTCGCGCTGGTAGTCCGGCGTGTCCCGGTCGAGGAGCAGCCCGCGCGTCGGCCCGGTGACCCGCCAGCGCCCGTCGGGCTCCGACCGGATCAGCTCCATCTCCTCGAGCACGCCGAGCAGGACCCGGGTCGCGCGTCCGTCGAGCTCGAGCGCGGCGGCGAGCGCCTCCGAGGTCCGCGGGCGCTCGGAGAGCGCGTCGAAGACGCCGAGCTCCAGGGCCGTCACCGACACGAGCGCCCACTCGGCGTGGCGCCGGAAGTCCTTGAGATCCGACGGGCGCGGCACCGCTCTCCCTCAGAAGATCTGGGGGTGCTGCTGCGCCGCGTAGAAGATGATGGCGGCGCCCGCCAGCGCCACGTTCTTCATGAACTGCGCCATCTCGGACTGGCTCTGCTGGGGGTCCTCGATCGCCCAGAAGTCGTGGACCGTGAAGGCCGCCACGAGGAGGAATCCGGCCAGCAGCCAGGCCCCGATCACGACCTGGGTCCAGAGCAGGACGCTGAGTCCGCCGAGCAGGATCGCCACGCCGCTGAGCGCCGTCATCAGCTTCGGCGCGGGCACGCCCTTGCTCCCCGCGTACTGGCTCATCTCGTCCAGCTTCATGAAGTGGTTCAGTCCGGACAGCAGGAAGATCGCCGAGAAGAGAACGCGTCCGATCAGGAACAGCGCGTCGAACCAACCCATGGGTGCCTCCGCGTTGCCGGGGTGTGGTTTTGAGGGGTCGGTGACGGGTGCACGCAATGGTCACACCGGGGCCGTCGCGGCGAGGGCGACGCGACCGCGTGTCCGGATCGTAGCGGCGGGCCGGGCGTACACCGGGAAGGCCCGACGTCCCACCTCCACCTCCGAACGAGCCCCTCGAGAGCGGACGATTCATGAGCCAGCGTTCTCCGTGAGCGAGGCCGCCGCCGTCGACGAGGTCGGCGAGATCCTCGCGGGCTGCCTCGAGGCGCTCTCCGAGGAAGCGGACGCGGTCCGGGAGGAGCTGGAGCGTCGAGGGCTGGGAGAGCCCCTCACCGGCTCGCCCGGCCGGGTGGACGACGCGGGCGGCGGCGGCTTCTTCTACGAGTGGCGGCTCTCCGGGGGGCCGTTCGACATCCGTCCGGACGACGCCGTGCGGGTCCGCTCCGACGGCCGCGAGGCCACGGGCTTCGTGGTCGGCTACGAGCGCTCGCGCTCGCTGTTGAGGGTCGCGGTCTCCGACTGGCTCGGTCGGAATCCGGACCCGGCCGAGCTGGAGTTCGATCCCACCTGGCTGCTGGCGTCGCTGGCGGAGCGCCTCGAGCGGATCCGCGAGGAGCCGGACGACTTCCACCTCGACACGGTGCTCCGGCTCTTCGGCCGCCGCTACCCGGAGCTGGGGGAAGGGGAGCTGCGACGCGAGGCGTCGCGGCGGCTGAACGAGAGCCAGCAGCGAGCGATCCGTCGGGTCCTGGGCAGCGACGTGCACTTCGTCTGGGGGCCGCCGGGGACCGGCAAGACGCTGCTGGTCGGACACGCCGTCGCGGAGCTGGCCGAGGACGGCCACGTCCTCGTCGTGGCGACCACCAACGGAGCGCTCGACGAGGCCGCCGCCCGCGTCGCCGACGTGCTGGGCCGGGGGGCGGTGGAGGCGAACCGGGTCATACGGGTCGGCGCGGAGTACAGCGCCACGGGCGACGACGAGCTCTCGCTCGATCAGGCCGTGGAGCGGCGCGTGGCGTCCGGGGCGAGCTCGGTGGACGAGGAGATCGGCGAGCTCGAGCGGGAGATGCTGACCGACGCCCAGCGGCGGAAGGCGGGCGGCAGCCTGAGGACCCGTCAGGGCCGGCTCGTGGCCATGGCCCGCACGGCGGGTGATCAGGAGGCCCTGGGACGCCTCGCCCGGGTCGGCGGGGAGCTCCAGCGCCAGTCGGTCCTGGCGCTCCGCGACGCCGACGTGGTGCTCTCCACCCTGGCGCGCCTTTCGGTGTGGGACGAGCTGGCCGAGCTCCGCTTCGACTCGCTCGTGCTGGACGAGGCGAGCACGACGCCCCTCCCCTACGTGGCGCTGGCCGCGGCCCAGACCTCGGGACGGGCCGCCGCGATCGGCGACTTCCAGCAGCTCCCGGCCGTCGTGGTCTCCCGCGGCGAGAAGGCCGAGCGCTGGATGAGCCGGGACGCCTTCCGCGAGGCCGGGGTGGTGCGCGACGCCCCGGCGGGCGAGGTGTCGCTCCCGGGCGAGCACGACCAGCTCTGCGCGATGCTCACCCTCCAGTACCGGATGGCGCCCGAGGTGCGCGCGCTCGTGAGCGACCTCTTCTACGGAGGCCGGCTCGAGGACGCTCCCGAAGTGCGCGAGCGGGACGCGCCGGCGCAGCCGCTGGTGTTGCTCGACACCGACGAGATGTCGCCGTCGGTGGACCGGGAGGAGGGCTCCCGGGCGAACGCGGTGCACGTCGAGGCCGTGGTGCGCTTCCTCGAGGTCGCCGCCTCCGAGGGGATCCGGGACGTGGGCGTCGTGGTGCCGTACCGCCTGCAGGCCCGCCGCATCGCGCGGCTCGCCCGCAGTCGGCTGGGACGGGCGGCTCCGAGCGAGCTCGAGGTGAGCACCGTCCACAGCTTCCAGGGCCGCGAGAAGCGCCTCGTCGTCTTCGACACGGTCGACGCGCCCCCCGATCGGAGCTGGTTCCTGAACGAGGGTCGCAACCCGGACTTCCCCCGTCTGCTCAACGTGGCGCTCTCGCGCACCCGGGACATGCTGGTCGTGGTGGCCGCCGTCGAGGGGCTCAGGGAGACGCTCCCCGAGGACGCCCTCCTGAACCGGGTGGTCGCGCGTATCCGCCGCGACGGAGCGGTGCTCGGCGCGAAGCACGTCGCGGACGCTCCGAGATTGTTTTACGGTGAGTGAGGTCGGCCAGCGAGGGGCGCGCACCGAGGAGACGGGAGCGGCGTGAAGATCGTGGTGCAGCGGGTGTCGGATGCGAGCGTCCGCGTGGACGGGGAGGCGGTGGGCTCGATCGGGCGCGGGCTGCTCGCCCTCGTCGGCTTCGGGCCGGAGGACGGCGAGGAGGAGCTCGACTGGATGGCGGCCAAGCTTGCCGGTCTCCGGGTCTTCCCGGACGAGGACGGGCGGATGGACCGGTCGGTGGCCGACGTGGGGGGCGCCCTGCTCCTCGTGCCGCAGTTCACCCTCTACGGCGACGTGTCCCGGGGCCGGCGTCCCTCCTTCACCGGGGCCGCCGACCCCGACGTCGCCGAGCGGCTCTTCGAGCGCTTCCTGGAGCGGTGCCGCGAGACCGGCCTGCCGGTGGAGCGCGGCGAGTTCGGCGCACGGATGGAGGTCGCGCTGGTGAACGACGGTCCGGTGACGCTGGTCGTGGAGCGCTGAGGCCGTGGCCGAGCGAGCGCGAGCCGAGCGTCCGTACCGGATCGGGGTGATCGGTTCGGGCTCGGCCGGCGAGGCCGAGCTGGCGGCCGCCCGGGGCGTGGGCCGGGCGCTCGCTCGGGCCCGGGCCCTGGTCGTGTGCGGCGGGCTCGGGGGCGTGATGGCGGCCGCGGCGGAGGGTGCCACCTCCGAGGGCGGGGCGGTCGTCGGCTTCCTGCCGGGAGACGATCCGGACGCGGCCGCCGCGGGCGTCACCGTCCCCGTCGCCACCGGGATGGGGCAGGCGCGCAACGTCCTGGTCGTGCGAGCCTCCGAGGCCGTGATCGCCGTGGGCGGCGCCTGGGGGACCCGGAACGAGGCGTCCCTCTGCCTCAAGATCGACACGCCGCTGGTCGGCGTCCGGGACAGCCTGGGCGAGCTGTTCGAGATCGAGCGCTTCCGCGATCCCGACGCGGGGGTGGCGCGGGCGCTCGAGCTGGCCCAGGCGCGGCGGGGCGAGCGGTGACGGCCCTCTACTTCCTCGGCGCCGTGCTGGTGGCGCTGGTCGCCGCCGCGCTGCTGGCGCCGCTCTTCCTCCACCGGGAGGCCGACGTCGAGCTGGAGGACCTGCCGCCGGAGCGCCGGCGGGAGGAGGCCCGGGAGGCGCTCGTGGAGCTGGAATTCGAGCACGAGACCGGCAAGCTCCCGGACGACGAGTACGAGCGGCTGCGGTCCCGCTACGCCCGGATCGCCGAGGAGGCCGAGCGGGAGCCGGAGGGAGCGCCCGGGACGTCGGAGGCGGGGGCGCCGTGCCCGGGCTGCGGGCACGCCGTCCCCGCCGGGGCGCGATACTGTCCCCGCTGCGGCCGGCCGCGGGAGGGTGGACGAGCGTCGGCGGAGGCCCCCGAGACGCCGCCCGAGGGCACGGACGCGCCGTGAGCCCGTCAGACGCCGCCGCCGGGCGCCCCGTCGACCTGAGGAGCGACACGGTCACGCGTCCGAGCGACGGGATGCGGCGGGCGATCGCCACCGCGGGCGTCGGCGACGACGTGCTGGACGGCGACCCCACGACCCGACGGCTGGAGCGCGAGGTCGCCGACCTGCTCGGCAAGGAGGCCGCGCTCTTCTTCCCCTCCGGGACGATGGCGAACCAGGCGGCGATCCTCCTGCACGCCGCCCCCGGGTCGGAGGTCGTGTGCGAGGCGGAGGCCCACGTCTTCCACTACGAGATGGCGGACGCGGCCTTCCTGTCCGGGGCGCAGCTCCGGACGGTCCCCTCCGAGCGGGGCGTGCCCGATCCGGTGGCCTACGAGGCCGCGATCCGGAGCGGCGACCGCTACCATCCGGTCACCAGCCTCCTCTGCGTGGAGAACACCCACAACCTGCACGGCGGCACGGTCGTGCCGCTCGAGGCGATGGAAGGCATCGGCGAGCTCGGCGAGCGCCGGGGCCTGCCGATCCACCTCGACGGCGCCCGCCTCTGGAACGCCTCGGTCGCGACGGGGGTGGCCCTCGCCGACTACGCGGCCCGCGCCGACACCGTCATGGTCACGCTCTCGAAGGGCCTGGGCTGCCCGGCGGGCTCGCTGCTGGCGGGGACCGGGCCGGCGATGGAGCGGTGCTGGCGGATCCGGAAGCGGCTCGGCGGCGGCATGCGCCAGACGGGGCTGCTGGCGGCGGCCGGGCTCTACGCGCTGGAGTTCCACCTGGAGGAGCTCGCGGTCGACCACGAGCGGGCGCGGCGGCTCGCCGAGGGGGCGGACGCGATCGAGGGGCTCTCCGCCGACCCGCCCGAAACCAACATCGTGATGATCCGGGTGGAGGGCAGGGGGACGTCGGCGGAGGAGGTGGAGGAGGCGCTCGAGGAGCGCGGCGTGCGGATCCTCGCGACCGACGGGGCCCGCCTGCGCGCCGTGACCCACCGCGACCTCGACGACGGCGACGTCGAGCGGGCGCTGGAGGCGCTGGGGGCCGTGTTGACGTCGCGGTGAGCCTGCGCCGGAGCCTGACGGATCCGGCCCCCGAGCGCGACCCGAAGAAATTGCGAAAGGTCGGGGGGAGTCCTATACTGCGGGCCCGACGTGGCGCGAGCGGCCGCTGCCTCCGCAGCGGCCCTCCGACGCCCCCGATTCGCCGTCCGAGCGACGACCAGAGACAGGGAGAAGTGACCGCATGGCCGCCGAGCAGAACGAGGACAAGGAGAAGGCGCTCGAGGTCGCCATGAACCAGATCGAGCGCCAGCACGGCAAGGGCGCCATCATGCGGCTGGGCGAGGAGGACGCCCGGGTCGCGCCGCCGGCGATCTCGACGGGGGCGCTGAACCTGGACGGGGCCACCGGGATCGGCGGGATCCCACGCGGACGGATCTCCGAGATCTACGGGCCGGAGGCCTCGGGGAAGACGACCCTGTGCCTCCACATCATCGCGAACGCGCAGAAGGAGGGCGGCGTGGCGGCCTTCATCGACGCCGAGCACGCCCTGGACGTCGAGTACGCCGAGAAGCTCGGCGTCGACACCGAAAACCTGCTGGTCTCCCAGCCGGACACCGGCGAGCAGGCGCTCGAGATCGCCGAGGTGCTCGTGCGCTCGGGCGCGCTCGACGCGGTCGTGGTCGACTCGGTGGCGGCGCTCGTGCCCCGCGCCGAGATCGAGGGCGAGATGGGCGACTCGCACGTCGGGCTGCAGGCGCGGCTCATGTCGCAGGCGATGCGGAAGCTCACGGGCGCGATCGGGCGCTCGAAGACCGCGCTGATCTTCACCAATCAGATCCGCGAGAAGATCGGGGTCATGTTCGGGTGCTTCCAGTACGACACCCGGGTGACCCTGGCCGACGGGAGCTCCGAGAAGATCGGGAAGATCGTGAACCAGGAGATGGACGTGGAGGTCCTCTCCTACGATCCGGAGTCGG
>CAZEUW010000037.1:0-14650 GCA_964515425.1 uncultured Gemmatimonadota bacterium
GTCTCCCGGCGATGGAGCGAGTCGCCGCGGTGAGCCTCGGCGACGGCTGGGCGGCGTCCTTCAGCGCGCTGGAGGGCGCGAGCCTGGAACCCCTGCCCCACGGCAACCACTTCTGGTTCGCGTGGGCGACGTTCGAGCCCCAGACTTCCCTGTGGAAGAACGATCACGAGCCGATCGAGGAGGAATCCCCGTGACCGAGCCACGCTACCGATCGCGCGTCCGGATCCAGAAGCTCGAGGGTCCGCATCGTAAGGCCTGGATCGAGCCCTTCGACGAGCCGCTCGAGTTCGGCGTGCACAGCGAAGTCGCCGAGTTCTACGGGGCCAAGACCGAGGAGGAGCTGCCGACCACGCTGGACCACGTGGTGGCGGCGGCGGGCGGTTGACTGACCGGCACCCTGGGCGGAGCCCTGGGAGCCCGTGACATACCCAGCCACCCCGACCGGCTGGAGGCCGACGTGGTCGGCGACGTGGAGGCGGTGGACGGCGTCCTGCGGATCACCCGCATCCACGTGACCTACCGCCTGAAGATTCCGGAGGGGACCCGCGCCGCGGCCGAGCGGGCCCTGGCGAAGCACGTGGACGGCTGTCCCGTGGCCCAGACGCTGCTCCCCTGCGTCGAGATCGAGTGGGAGGCGGAGATTCAGGAGATCTGACGCCGGCGCCGGTCAGTTCAGCGCGGCCGGTCGCTCGACCCGGCGCCGGCCTCCTCCTTAAGCGTCCGCTCGAAGCGGGCCACACGCTCCGGGTCGGTGCGTCCCGATCCGGCCGCCGCCCGCTCCAGGCGCTCCCGGAGCTCGCGCAGCCGGCCCTCGTATGCCGACAGCTCCTCGCGGGCCTCGGGCCAGTTCGTGGCGAGCACCCCGGCCATCATGCGGGCGGGCGTCCCGGCGAGACGGGTCGTGTCCCGCAGGCCGGGACCGCGGAGCAGGCGCTCCGCGTCCGTCCCGTCCGACTCGGCCACGTGCGCCGCGAGGGCCGCGGATGCCAGATAGGGCAGATGGCTGGTCGCGGCGACCGCCCGGTCGTGCGCCGCGGCGTCGACCCAGACGGCACGCGCGCCGACCGCGTCGACGACCGCCTCCGCCACCGATCGCGACCGCGGTCCAGTCCGCCCCGTCGCCGCGAGGGCCCAGGTAGCGCCCCGGAAGAGGTCCGCCCGCGCGTTCTCCGCGCCGCCCCGCTCGCTGCCCGCGAGCGGATGCCCTCCCACCGCCTCCACCCCGTCGGGCAGTCCATCCATCGCCGCGACCACGTCACGCTTCGTGCTCCCCGTGTCCAGGAGGACCGTTCTCGGCTCCAGGGTGCCCCCGTGCCGCTCGATCCACTCCGGGATCCGGTCCACCGGGACGGAGAGGAGCACGACGTCCGCCTCCGCGATCAGGGAGAGGGATCCTGGGTCGGACCGGGCCCGGTCGACCGCCTCGATCGACCGGGCCGTCTCCACGGCCTCCTCCTCGACGTCGATCCCCAGCACGGCCGCGAATCGCCCGCTCCGCCGCAGGGCGAGTGCCGCGGAGCCGCCGATCAGCCCCAGGCCGACCACCAGTAGCACGCCGAGGTCGGCCTCTCCGCGCGGCGCGGCCTCCGCCAGATCCGGTCGGAGGCGCGCGGCCTCCCCGAGATAGACGTGACGCGCCTCCCCTTCCCCGTCCACGAGGAGCATCACCCTCAGCATTCGGTCGGGGGCGCCCGGCACCGGCGTCTCCTGCGCCCCCAGCATCGGCACCTCGCTCCAGCCCAGCTCCCGCGCGGCGTAGGCGGGAAACGCGGCGTCGAGGTCCGGCGTCATGGTGAAGTGGGCGGCGACGACCCGCTCCGTCGAGAGCCCGTTTCGCGCCACGATCTCACGGAGCAGCCGCCGCGCGCCGCCGAGGATCACATCGCGGTCGTTGCGCTCGACGCGGACGGCTCCGCGGACGGCGAACACCGGCCTTTCCCCCGGTCAGACGGCCAGCTCGAGGGCCGGCGACGGCCGGACCTCCCGAGCCGCCTCCAATCGCCCCATCAGCCCGCGAAACCCCTCGAATGTGAGCGACTGAGCCCCGTCGGAGAGAGCCCGCTCCGGCTCCGGATGCACCTCCACCATCACGCCGTCCGCTCCCGCGGCGACGGCGGCTGCCGCCAGCGGTGCGACGAGATCCCGCCGCCCGGTAGCGTGGCTGGGGTCGACCACCACCGGGAGGTGGGTCTCCCGCTTCAGCAGCGGCACCGCCGAGAGGTCCAGCGTGTTGCGGGTCGCCGTCTCGAAGGTCGCGATCCCGCGCTCGCAGAGGATCACGTCCGGATTGCCCGCGGCGAGCACGTATTCCGCGGCGAGGAGGAACTCGCGGATCGTCGCCGACATGCCTCGCTTGAGGAACACCGGACGGCCGGCTCGGGCGGCCTCCTCGAGCAGGTCGAAGTTCTGCATGTTGCGCGATCCGATCTGCAGGACGTCCGCGTGATCGGCGACGAGCTCCACCTGGCGCGGATCCATCACCTCGGTGATCACCGGCAGGCCGGTGGCCTCGCGCGCCTCCGCCAGCAGCTCCAGGGCCTCCTGGCCCAGGCCTCGGAACGAGTAGGGGGAGGTGCGGGGCTTGAAGGCGCCGCCCCGAAGCAGGTGTCCGCCGGCGTCCTTCACCTCGCGCGCCGTCTCGAGGAGCATCTCCCTCCCCTCGACCGAACAGGGGCCGGCGAAGACGGTCAGGTCCCGGCCGACCCGCGCCTCGCCGATCTCGATCACCGTCGGCCGGGCCACGAACTGCCGGGCAGCCATGCGATACGGACGCTCGACGGGCACGACCGCCTCCACCCCCTCCAGGGCCGCGAGCGGCACGTCGGCCAGCTCGGACTCGTCCCCCACGCATCCCACGACCGTCCTCCGCTCGCCACGGGAGACGTGCGCGCCCAGGCCCGCGGCCCGGACGCGGCGACAGACGGTCTCGACCTGCTGTTCGGTGGCGCTCGGCCTCAGTACGACGATCATCTCGTCTCCCCGTGGCAAAAGAAAAAGCCCCCGATCGGATCGGGGGCTCGGGAACGTCTCCGTGCTGTCGCGTCGCGCTCAGCCGCGCACGGCTACCTCCCCGGCTCCCCGCCGGTGACGTAATAGCCGTACCAATAGCGACGCGCGTGCTCGTCCATGGGAGCCTTCATCTAGCGCTCGACGACCGACGCGTCAAGCTTCGCGGCGTCCGTCCGGAGCCGTCCGCGCCGTCCCCTCAGCCCTCCTCGAGCTCCGCGAGCAGCTCCCTCCACGCCGCCCGCTCACGGGCCGGATCGAGCAGGGGACGCCTCGCCTCCACACCGTCGCGGAGACGGCCGAGGAACGCGGGCTCCTCCGCAGCCCGACGCAGGAGCCCCGCGAGCTCGCCCGCGTCTCCGGGGTCGAAGAGCCCCGGATAGTCGTCGCCCACCATGCCCACCAGGCCCGCCACCCGCGTGCACAGGATCGGCACCCGCGCCGTGATCGCCTCCGAGGCGGCGTTGCCGGCCCCCTCGAGACGCGACGTGAGGAGGAGCAGGTCGCTCGCGGCCAGGCGGCGGAGGGCCTCGGCGCGCGGCAGTTCGCCGTGCCAGCGATAGCCCGACCCGCTCTCCGTAGCCGCCCGGGCCCGGTTCGCCAGCGCGTCGTCGTAGGCGCTGCCGTAGTGGTCGATCCGGACCCCGACTTCCGGCGGCAGGAGCCTCACGGCCTCGGCGGCCAGAAGCGGGTCCTTCACGGGTCGCAGGTGCGCCAGCATGCAGACCCGCAGGGACGACTCGTCGGAGCGGTCGGTCGGGGCGGAGGCGGCCGATACGGGCGGGGCGTCGGCGTCCCACATCTCCGGGACCGACTGGTAGATCACCCGCGTCCGGGCTCGCTCGGTGGCCGGCAGGGCTTCCGGGGCGCGCTCCTGGAGGACGACCAGCCGGTCGGCACGCTCGAGGGCCTCCCAGGCCTCGGCTCCGGGATCGGCGAGATCCCGGTACAGGTCCGTGCCGGTCAGGGCGAGGACGATCCGGCCGGACGTCTCCGGCGGCGACGCCGTGCGCCGCTCGTCGAACCGCCTCACGGACTCGAGGCTCTTACGGGCGTGGAGGGCCACGAGCAGGCCGGGGAGCGCGTCCGGCGCTCCGGGCGGCGGGTATTCGGCCGACACCGAGACCTCGTGGCCGAGTTCCCCGAGCATCGTCGCCCACCGCTCGGCCGTCACCCGGTTGCCGGGCGTCTCGGCGTCGGCCGACGGCGTGACGAGGACGACCCTCACGGCGCCCGTGCCCCGACGCCTCGTCGCTCGATCGCCCGCGGCCGGCCTACCGGGCGCACGTGCGGAACCCGGCGAAGACGTCGCGGCGGTCCGGCGTGAAGTAGTTCCGCATCGTGTTCCACACGAGGCGAGAGCGCGTCGCCCAACTCCCGCCCCGCAGCACCTTCCGGTCGCCGAACCACGGCTCCGAGTAGGCCTCGTAGGGGTCCGGGGCGAAGTCGGGATAGGGGGCGAAGTCGGACGCCGTCCACTCCCACACCTGGCCCAGCATGTCCCGGCAGCCGTGAGGGCTCGCGCCCGCCGCCGGGCTGGCCGTGCAGCCGCCCGCGATCCCGTCCAAATTGGCCCGTCGGGAGTCGGGCGGCTCCTCCCCCCAGGGATGGCGGCGCTTGTCCGCCGGACCCGCGGCCAGCTCGCCGTCGACCACGGGCGAGCCGGCGGCGGCCTCCCACTCCGCCTCGGTCGGGAGGCGGCGGCCCGCCCAGCGGCAGTAGGCCCGTGCCTCGTACCAGCTCACGTGCACCATGGGCAGGTCCGGCTCGACCTCCACCCAGCGGTCGAAGTGGCGGCGGAGCCAGCGGCCGCCCTCCCGCTTCCAGTACAGCGGCCGCTCGGCCCCGGCCTCCTCGCGCCACGCCCGTCCGGCCTCTGCCCACAGCTCGTCGCGCTCGTAGCCGCCGTCCTCGACGAACGCGGCGAACTCTCCGCGGGTGACGAGGGATCGGGCGATGCGAAAGGGGTCGAGCCGCACGGGATGCGCCCACTGCTCGTTGTCGAAGGCGAAGGGCGCGTCCTCCGGCGCGCCGAGCCAGAAGTCGTCGCTGCCGGGGACCTCGGCGTCGCCCGGTGGCGGCTCGCCGGCCGCGCCGACGTCGCGACCCGCGTCGACGCCCTCCCCCGGTGCCGCGGACACGTCCGGCGCGGGCCACCCGCACGTCTGCCGGGTGTAGGTGAATGCCTCGGCGTGCATGTCCTCGTGGAAGACGGTGTAGAGGGCGTGGTAGAGGAGCTCGTCGGTCGGCGCGTCGCCCAGCGCGTCCACCACCGCCTCCTCCACGTCCCTCATGTAGGCGATCGTCTCCCCGCGCCCGGGGAGCGGCAGGTCCCACCGCGTGTCGTGGGGGACCGCCATCGAATCCCACAGCCCGTCCGCGTCGGCGCGGATCGGTTCGCGGCCGAGAGCCGTCCGGAGCGCGAACTTCTCTTGGAACCACGCCAGGTGTCCGATCTCCCAGAGCAGGGGGTTCACGATCGAGAGCCGGGGCCCGAGCAGCTGCTCGTCGTCGAGGTCCGCGACGAGGTCCAGCGTGCGCTGACGAGCGTCGCGGACCCAGGCGACGAGCCGCTTCGGGTCCGCCAGGGTCTGCTTCATCCGGGCCATGGTCGTCTCCTCGGTTCTTCAGCTCCTCAGGTGTCTCCGGGCGGCGGCGCTCACCATGTCGCCCACGAACAGCAGGGCGACGTAGAACAGGAGCGTGGCGAGCGCGCCGTCGTAGGCGAAGCTGCTCAGCTGGTCGGTGAGCAGGACGCCGAGCCCCCCGGCCCCGACCAACCCCACCATGACGGTGCCCGCGATCGCCACCTCCCACCGGTACAGGATATAGGACACGAAGCGCCGGAGCGTGGTCGGCAGCACCCCGTACAGGAAGACCTGGGAGGCCGTCGCCCCCTGGGCGCGGAGCGCGGACAGCGGTCGGCGGTCCAGCCCCTCGACGACCTCGGCCATGAGGCGTCCGAGGACGCCCAGCGTGTAGAGGCCGAGCGCCAGTGCCCCGGGCACGATGCCCGGGAAGAGCACGTAGAGGAGGAGGAGCGCCGTGATGGGGGCCGGGATCGCGCGGAGGACGAGCAGGAGGAGCCGGGCGAGGCCGAACGTCGCCGTCCCGAGCACCGCCCCGAACCGGCCGCCGCCCCGCTCGCCGAACAGGATCCCTCCCGGGAGGAGGAAGGTGTACGCCGCCGGGTAGGCGAGGAGGACGCCCCCCACGCCGGCCACGGCGATGGCGAGGACGGAGAGGGCGAGCGTCTTCCCCGAGAGGACCAGCGCCCCTCCGAGGCCGACGTCGGCGAGGCTCGGCGGCCACGCCTGCGCGGCCAGCCGCTCGACCTGCCGCGCCGTCCCGGCGCTGAAGAGCTCGGCGAGGTCGGGCCCGAGGTGCCAGAAGGAGAAGACCACCAGTACCGCGAACAGCGCCGCCGAGCCCTTCACCACGAGATCGGCTGCCGGAGGGGGCGTCTCGTCGCCCGACGGCTTCACTTCCTCCGCGAGCGTGAGCTCGATCCGCCCCGAGGCTCCCATGTGGCTCCGGAAGAGCCCGCTCCACAGGTCGGTCAGCCCCGCCAGCGCGATGAGCGCGTAGAGGAACGTCCACATCTGCTCGTAGCGGAGCGACTGGAGGCTGAGGAAGATCTGGTAGCCGAGCCCGCCGGCCCCCACGATGCCGAGCACGGCGGCCGAGCGGATCGAGCACTCGAACCGGTAGAAGGCGTAGGAAGCCAGGTCCCGCGCCGCGCGGGGCACGAGCCCGTACAGGAAGGCGGCCGCGCGCCCGGCGCCGGCGGCCCGCAGCGCCCGCAGCGCTCCGTGGTCGGTCTCGTCCAGCGTCTCGGAGAACACCTTGGCCGTCATCGCTCCGTAGGGGATCGCGATCGCCGCCACGCCGACCACCGGATTCAGCCCCACGAGGTTCACGAACAGCAGCCCCCACACGATCTCGTGGATCCCGCGGGGCACCGCCAGGAGGCCCCGGACGACGAGCCACGGACCCCGCGTCCGCAGCCGATCGCTGCCCAGCGGCTCGCCGGTCGCGAGGTTCCAGAAGGTCTCCGAGGCGAGGACGCCGCCGACCGTCCCGAGCACGAGGGCCACGATCGTCCCGCACACGGCGAACGTGAGCGTGACGACCGTCGCGCGCAGCGCCAGCGAGGCCAGGCCGCCGCCCAGCTCCGGCCGGAGCGCGGCCGCGAGGAAGCGGCCCAGCTCCGGCCATCCCCGCGCGTTCACCAGGGATCCCGACGGGGCCACGGCGACGACGGCGGCGGCGATCACCGCCACCACGGCGGCCACGGCCCAACCGCTGCGCGCGTTCCAGCGGGAGGGTCGCGCCGACGGCGCGGCCGCTCCGTTCCGAGCGGCCGCGCCGGACTCCCCGCTCACCGCTCGAGACCGTACAGCTCGTCCGTCATCTCGGGCGTCACGTCGTCGGCCCGCTCGTCGAACAGGACGCGCCCCGCGCGCAGTCCCACCACCCGCTCGCAGTGGCTCAGCGCGAAGGACATGTCGTGGAGGCTGAAGACCGCGGTCCGTCCCCGCTCGGTCACGAGGTCGCGGATCAGGTCCATCACCTCGCGCGCGTTCGCGCGATCGAGGCTCGCGATCGGCTCGTCGGCGAGGACGACGTCGGGGTCCTGCGCGAGGACCCGGCTCAGCGCCACGCGCTGCTGCTCGCCGCCCGACAGGTCGGCGGTGCGGGCGTGGAGCTTGTGGGCCAGCCCCACGCGCTCGAGCACGCGCCGGGTGGCCTCGACCTCGCGGGGCGCCATCAGCGAGAGGGCCGCGCGCGGGAGCGACCACTCCGCCAGCCTGCCGGCGTTCACGTTGTGCACCACGCGGAGCTCGTCGACCAGGTGGAACTGCTGATACACGGTTCCGATCCTGCGCTGCAGCCGCCGCAGCTCGCCGCGCGAGATCTCGGCCGAGCTCCGGCCGAAGATCCGCAGCGTGCCCGAGGTGGGGAGGAGGGTGCCGTTGAGGAGGGCGATGAGCGTGGTCTTCCCCGCCCCGCTCGGGCCGGCCAGCGCCACGCGCTCGCCCGGCCGGACGGTCAGGTCGACGCCGGCGAGGGCCTCGGTCGCGCCGAAGCGGCGGCGGACGTCCCGGAGCTCGAAGACCGGGTGGTCAGCTCCGGACACGCCTCACCGGATCTTGCCGATCGCCCGGCCGACGGCCTCGATCCGATCGTAGTTGGAGTCGGCCGTGGCGATGAACCGTCGCGCCCCGAAGAGGTCCAGGATCTGCCGCTGTGCCGGGTCGTCGACGCTCAGCTCGAGGAGCGCCGCCGTCACCCGTTGGGAGAAGCCGTCGCCGAAGCGCTCGTCGACGTCGGGGCGGACGACCCAGTGGTAGTCGTGGTAGGGCGGCGTGCGCCAGACGACCCGGACGCGGCTCGTGTCCACCCGGCCCGAATCGACCCGGCTCCGCCACACCTGCTCGTTGGCGGCCCCCGCGTCGAAGGTCCCCGACTCCACCAGCTTGATCGTCCGGTCGTGCGAGCCCGAGAAGCCGGGCTCCCCCTCGAAGTCGTCCGTGCCGACCCCGGCCTGCCGCAGGAAGTGCTGGGGCATGAGACGGCCCGACGTCGAGATCTGGCTGCCGAAGGTGAAGGTGTGGCCGCGAAGCCGGGTCAGCCCCTCGACCCCGTCGATCGGCTCGAGGTCCGTGGACGCGTGGGCGAGGAAGACGCTGTGGAACTCCGCGTCGATCTCCCGCTGGGCGATGGCGTGGGCGCCCGGCACCTGGAGGCGCGCCTGGACGCCCGTCAGGCCGCCGAACCACACCAGGTCGAGGTCGCCCACCCGGAAGGCGCTCACCGCCGCCGCGTAGTCGGTCACCGGCTCGTATTCCACCGGGACGTCCAGCCGGCGCTCCAGGTAGTCCGAGACCTGGCCGTACAGCCGCTGGAGCCGCTCCGGATCCTGGTCCGGGATCGCTCCCACCTTGAAGACGGCCGTCTCGTCGGCTCCGTCCCCCGAGCAGCCCGCCGCGACTCCGATCGCCGCCGCCAGGGCGGCGGCCAGGAACGGAGCCGATCCCCGTCGCCTCATCGGCCGGCCTCGACCCGGATGCGGACCTCGTCGGACTCCACGATCTCGCCCACCACCGAGGCGGCGTAGTCCGCCGCCCTCCACGCCTCGGCCAGCGCCTCGGCCTGCCCCGCCGGCACCGCGGCGAGCAGACCGCCCGAGGTCTGGGCGTCGCACAGCAGGACGCGGAGCGTCTCCTCGACGTCGTCGTCCCACGACACGACGTCCTCCACGGCCTCCCGGTTGCGGCGAGTGCCGCCCGGCACCGAGCCCGCCTCGACCAGCTCGCGGGCCTCGGGCAGGAGGCGGGGGGCGTCGGCCCTCACTCGGGCGCCGACGCCGGAGGCGCGGCACATCTCGGCCAGGTGGCCCAGCAGGCCGAAGCCCGTCACGTCCGTCACCGCGTGCGGGTCGAACGACTCCAGCTCCCGCATGGCGTCGCGGTTCAGCCGGCGCATCGACGCCACCGCGGCGGCCGTCGCCTCGGGCGAGGCCTGGCCGCTCTTGATGCCGGTGGTGACGACGCCGGTGCCCAGCGCCTTGCCCAGCACCAGCCGATCGCCCGGCCGCGCCCCGACCTTGCGCCACAGCCGGTCGGGGTGGGCGACGCCCAGCGCGACGAGGCCGAACTTCGGCTCCCGGTCGTCGATGGAGTGGCCGCCGCCCACCGGGATGCCGGCCTCCTCGCACACCTCCGCCGCTCCGGTCAGGATGGCCGCCACGACCTCGTCGGCCAGCTCGCCGGCGGGGATCGCCAGGACGTTCAGCGCGAAGATCGGCCGCGCTCCCATGGCGTACAGGTCGCTGAGGGCGTTGGCGGCGGCCACCGCGCCGAAGTCGTGCGGATCGTCCACCAGCGGCGTGAAGAAGTCGAGGGTGGCCACGATCGCCCGCTCCGCGTCGAGCCGATACACGGCGGCGTCGTCCGGAGCGGCCAGACCCACCAGCAGGTCTTCGGACGCCCCGACGGGGACGTGCTTCAGGACGGCTTCCAGGTCCTCCGGACCCAGTTTACACGCTCAACCCGCACCGTGAGAGTACTGGGTGAGTCGCACGCGCTCGGCGCTGGGCGTGTTCATGGTGCTCCGTCGATCGAATTCGAAGGTCGCGGCCGCGTCCGTCGCGGGGCGCGGCACGAGGCTCGCTCGTCAGGTGGAACGTAGACGACGCTCAGGGCCGACGGCAACGAGCACGACGAAGGGGAGGCGCGAACGTGAAGACCTGGATCTTCGAGCCCGGCCACACGGCGGCCGAGTTCGTGGCGAGGCACATGATGGTCACGCGGGTGCGGGGACATTTCTCGGACATCCACGGCCGGATCGCCTTCGACCCGGGGGACCCGGGACGCGGCTCGGTCGAATGCGTCATCGACACACGGACGCTCTGGACCGGCGAGCCGGCGCGGGACGAGCACCTGAAGGGCGAGGACTTCCTCCACGTCGAGCGACACCCGGAGATGACCTATCGTGGCGAGGTGGAGACGGCGCTCGGCGCCAACGAGTTCCGCGTGCTCGGCGAGCTCACCCTGCGGGGGGTGACCCGGGAGGTGCCGCTCGACGTCCGCTTCCTCGGGGGCTGGGACACGCCGTACTGGGAGGCGGGGGAGGACCGGGGACCGATCCGGCGGCTCGGGTTCGAGGCCACGACGGCCATCGACCGCCAGGACTTCGGGGTCGCCTGGAACGGCTCACTCGACCGCGGCGGGGTGGTGGTGTCCGACGAGATCGGGATCACGATCGACGTGGAGGCCCTCGAGTCGGGGGTCGTCGAGGGGATCTGACGGAGCCTACTCGTCCAGCGTCATGAACAGGTTGTTCAGCGACTCGGCCAGCGTCGGGTGGGCGAGGACGGCCTCGCGCAGGGCCGTGTAGGGGAGGTCGCCCATCATGGCGATCTTCAGGGCCATCGCCGTCTCGCCGCCCTCCACGCCGAGGATCGAGGCCCCGAGGATCCGGTCGGTGTCGCCGTCCACGACCGCCTTCATGAAGCCGCGCGTCTCGTCCATCTCGATCGCGCGGGCGGCCGAGCTCATCGGGAGCTTCGCGACGCGGACGTCGTGGCCCGCCTCGCGGGCTTCCTGCTCCGTCGCGCCGACCCGACCGAGCTGGGGGTCGGTGAAGACCGTGTAGGTGAGGATCCGGTCCTCGTCCGTCCGACCGGCCCCGTGCAGCAGGTTGTCCCGGACGATGCGGTAGTCGTCGTAGGAGGTGTGGGTGAACGGCGGTCGTCCGGTGACGTCGCCCAGCGCCCACACGCCGTCCGCGCTCGTCTCCAGCCGGCCGTTCACGACGACGTGGCCGCGGTCGTCGGTGTCCACCCCGGCCACCTCGAGCCCGAGGCCGTCGGAGTTGGGGCGCCGGCCCACCGCCACCAGCAGGTGGCTGCCGCCCAGCTCCTCCTCGCCCTCCGGGCCCTCCAGCCGCAGGATCACGCCTCCGTCGTCGGACGACGCGACCGCCCGCGCCTCGGTCTCCAGGAGCACCCGGAGGCCGTCCTCCTCGAAGATCTCCCGGAGCGCTTCGGAGACGTCGGGGTCCTCGCGCACCGCCAGCCGGTCGGCCAGATCGATCACCGTCACCTCGGCGCCGAAGCGTCGGAACATCTGGGCGAACTCGAGGCCGACGTACCCGCCGCCGAGGACGACCAGGTGCTCGGGCACCTCGCCCAGCTCCATCACCGACGTGTTGTCGAGGAACTCCGTCCCCTCCAGCCCCTCGATCGGGGGGACGACGGGCCGCGCACCCGTGTTCAGGAAGACCCGCTCGGCGCCGAGGCGGCGCGTGGTCCCGTCCCGGAGCGCGATCTCGAGCTCGCGCGGACCGGTGAAGCGGGCGTCGCCGAAGATCAGCTCCAGGCCCTCGGTCTCCTCCAGCCCCTTCCGGCTGCCGGCGACCCAGTCGTCCACGATGGCGCGCTTCCGCCGCCGGACGGCCGCCATGTCGACGGCGACCTCTCCGGTGTCGACGCCGTAATCGGCGGCGCGCCGGGCGAGGTGGGTCACCCGGGCGCTCGCCCACATCGTCTTCGTGGGCGTGCAGCCCCGGACCACGCAGGTGCCGCCCACGCGGTCGCGCTCGACGATCGCCGTGCGGTGGCCGGCTTCGGCCAGGTCGGTGGCCAGGGGCCTGCCGCCCTGGCCGGTGCCGATCACGACGGCGTCGAAGGTCTCGGGGTCGGTCATGGGGCTCCCTGCGTCCGGGTGGTGGCCAAATGCCGGGGGCGGGATTCGAACCCGCATGGGCGCTAAGCCCGGGGGATTTTAAGTCCCCTGCGTATGCCTATTTCGCCACCCCGGCCTGAAGTGACACATGAGCTAGTCGTGCGTCTCGTCGTCGGGCGCGCCGCCGCCGGCTCCCGAGAGGAGCACCGCGAAGCCCCCGAGCACGATCACCCCGAGCACGAACAGCATCACGGTCGCCACGGTTCCGCCCCCCCACCCTCCATCACGCGGGCTCCTCCGCCCCGACCCTCTCCCGGAGCGCGTCCCAGTACGTCGTGTCCATCCCCTCCGCCTCGAGCTCGCCGGCCCACGCCTGCACCGCCTCCAGGTTCTCGCGGTACTGCCTGCGCCAGTCCTCCGGCATGTTCGCCCGGAACCAGTCGCTGTCCATCACCTCGTCGCCCTCGCCGCGGAAGATCCGTTGGATCTCGCCCATGAAGAAGGTCGAGGAGCCGGCGTCCATCGCGTTCACCACCTCGCACTCCATCCACGCGTAGGAGCGGCGGAGCACCGGGAGGCCCGTCTCCTCCGAGAGCCGGTGGGGCACCTTCTCGAGCTTGTCGCGCTCGCGCCCCGAGAAGAAGCCGAGCTCCCAGATCGCGTCCCACTGGTCCCGCGCCAGCAGGTGGAGGCAGTAGCGGCCGGAGGCCGCGATCATGTCGTGGCTCTCGTGCCGCTTGAAGACGTAGCAGGCCACCCGCTGGCGGCCCGGCACGAGCGAGGCGCGGATCACGCTGTTGACGATCAGGCCGTTGACGCGGTCGCCCCGACGGCAGGTCACGGCCACCACGGGCGAGGTCAGCTCGCGGAGGATCTCGTAGACGTCTCGGTCGTCCACCGTGGCGCGGCCTCCCGTGGGGTGGCTTCAGAGGGACCGACAAGTTGGCCGGCGACGGCGCTCGCCGACACCCCCCGCTCGACGTTGCGCCCTCGCGGTCGCCGCTCGACCTTGGCCGGCCCATGGAACCCGCCCGCCGCCGCACCCTCGCCGCCGTCGCCCTCGTCGTGGCCGTCGTGTGCGCGGGACTCGGCGTCTGGCAGCTGAACCGTCTCGGAGAGACGCGGGCCGAGAACGAGCGGCACCGGGCCCGCCTCGAGGCCCCACCCGTGCGGATCGGAGGAGCGCGGGGCCGGAGCGCCCTCGGGCCCGCCGACAGCCTGGCCTGGCGGCGGGCCGTGGCGAGGGGCCGGTTCGCCTACGGGGAGGAGATCGTGCTCGCGCCCCGGTCCTGGAGCGGCTCGCCCGCGGTCTACCTGCTCACGCCGCTGGTGCTCGACTCGGCCACCGCGCTGGCCGTACTCCGCGGGGCGGTCCCCTCGCCCGACGGCTTCCACGCCCCGATCGGGCGGGCGCGTCCGCCGGGGGTGCGCTCCGCACGGGAGGCCTTTTCGGAGGACGCCCACGACGCCACCGTACGGGTGGGGGGGCTCCTCCTCCGGGGGCCTGGCCCCCGCGAGCCGCGCGGGCCGGACACGATGCAGGCCGCCGGGCACGTGCACCGCGTGCTGGCCGGCCTGGACCTCGCCCGCGTCGACAGCCTCCTGCCCTGGCGCGTTCCCGCGGTCTACCTCCACGCGGACTCCGGCGTCCACGCGGACTCCGGCGTCGCACGCTCGCGAGCGGGCGAGGGGCCCCGGCTCCCCGTCCCCGTGCCGCCCCCCGAGCCGGAGGACGGTCCCCACCTCGCCTACGCGATCCAGTGGTTCTCCTTCACGGCCATCGCGCTCGTCGGCGGGCTCGTGGTGTTCTTCCGGGCGGGCCGGGCCGGAGCGGGCTGAGCGGCGCGGGCCTTGCGACACCTTCTCACCGGCGGGCGCCGCGATCGGCGCCCGCGGACCCGCCACCCCGCTACCGCGCCGCACCACACCATCGCCGAGGGAGGACTGCCGTGACCGACATGACCGACGAACATCGCCGCTTCGAGGACGCCGGGGGCAACGGCTGGGAGATCCGGGCCGAACACGACTTCAAGTGGCAGTTCCTGCCGCTGGAGGGGAACGGCTCGACCCGCAAGATCGTCACCCCGCCCCCCGAGGCCGACGACCCGTTCGACCTCACGGAGAAGGAGCTCCAGCGCCTGCTGCAGAGCGGCATCCCCACCCGGGGGATCACCGAACCGATCTCGGCGAAGTAGCCGCCGGAGGGCCGGGGCTCGGGCCGCCGCGGCCTCGCCCCGCCCGACCGCCGCCGGTGGCACCGTGTCTGCAGTCTCGTGTCGGGTCCGGCACACCCCGATCGCAGCCACCAGCCAGGTCCACAGGGAGACTCCACGATGTCCGATCAGCTGATCCGCTACGAGGTCGAGGACGGCGTGGGCGTGATCACGATGGACGATCCGCCCGCCAACACCTACACCCACGAGATGATGCGCCAGATGGACGACGCGATCCTC
>CAZEUW010000038.1:0-14427 GCA_964515425.1 uncultured Gemmatimonadota bacterium
GACGTGCTCGCCGTGGCGACCGAGTCGGGCTACTCCCGCTTCCCCGTCTATCGCGAGTCGCTCGACGACATCGTCGGCGTCCTGCTGATCAAGGACGTCCTCCCGTGGCTCAGCGAGCCGGACCGCGGGGACTTCGACGCCGCCCGCCTCGCGCGGGAGGCCGTCTTCGTGCCCGACACGAAGCCGGTCGACGACCTCCTCGCCGAGCTCCGGCGCAAGAAGGTGCACCTGGCGGTCGTGGTCGACGAGTTCGGGGGCACCGACGGCATCGTCACGCTCGAGGACCTGGTCGAGGAGATCGTCGGCGACATCTACGACGAGCACGACGTCGCCCGGGCGGAGATCCGCGTGGACCCGGAGGGCCGCATCCTGGTGGCCGGAAGCGCGTCGCTGTCGGACCTGGTCGAGGAGTTCGACCTGAGCGACGTAGAGATCGACTACGACACGGTCGCCGGCTACGTGATGGGCGAGCTGGGCAGCATCCCGGAAGAGGGGGAGCGCGTCTCCCTCGACGGAGCGGAGCTCGAGGTGATCGAGACGAGGGACCGCAGGATCGCCCGCCTGGAGCTGCACCTGGAGAGCGGGGCCGACGACGGCGAGGAGGCGAGGGAGCCGGAAGGGGACCTTCCGGGGGCGGCCCCGGCGGAGGACGAGAGCGAGCCCGCCGATGCGCGGACGAGAGCCACCGAGCCATCCCAACGGGAGGAACCATGAGGACACCCCGCCGTCACCTGTCGGCGACGATCGTAGCCGTGGCCGGAGCGATCTGGCTCGGCGCGCCGGCCTCGGCCGCGACGGCGCAGGAGCAGGCGCGCCCGTCGGACCGCTCGCCGGTGGCCATCGTGATCCACGGAGGGGCGGGCACGCTGACGCCCGAGAACACCTCCGCGGAGCGGGAGGAGGCCTACCGGGCGAAGCTGGCGGAGGCGCTCTCGGCGGGCCACGAGGTGCTGGCCGGCGGCGGCGAGGCGCTCGACGCCGTCGTCGCGGCCATCCAGGTGATGGAGCGCTCCCCCCTCTTCAACGCGGGGGTCGGGGCGGTCTTCACCAGCGAGGGCACCGTGGAGCACGACGCCTCGATCATGGACGGACGCACCCGGAACTCCGGCGCGACCACGGGGACGAAGCGGGTGTTCAGCCCGATCGCGCTCGCCCGCCTCGTGATGGACTCCTCGCGGCACGTGATGTTCGCCCAGGAGGGCGCCGAGACCTTCGCTCGCCGGCACGGGATCGAGATGGTCCCGAACGACACCTTCTACACGGAGCGCCGGCGGGAGGCGTGGCGCCGGGCGCAGGAGCGCGATCCCGGGGGCACCGTGGGCGCGGTCGCCCTCGACTCGGACGGCGATCTCGCGGCCGGCACGTCCACCGGCGGCATGACGAACAAGCGCTTCGGCCGCATCGGCGATTCGCCCATCATCGGGGCGGGCACCTACGCCGACAACGGGACCGCGGGGATCTCCGCCACGGGCCACGGCGAGTACTTCATCCGGGGGGTGGTGGCCCACGACGTCGCGGCGATGATGCGCTACGCCGGGGTCGACCTGACCACGGCGGCCAGCGGCGTGATCCACGGACGGCTCGAGGCGCTCGGCGGCACGGGAGGGATCATCGCGCTCGACGCGGAGGGCCGGGTCGCCACGCCGTTCAACACGCCCGGCATGCTCCGGGGGTGGATCGGGACCGACGGGGAAATGGTCGTGAAGCTGTTCCGTGAGTAGATTCGGGCCGGGAAGGGGGCGGAGCGCCCCGGGGACGCCGACGCGAGGGTGGAGGAGCCATGGAGCGTGAGCTGTGGGGCCCCGAGGAGTACGACGTCGAGGCGCAGCGGCTGTACGACGAGGGCGCCTTCGACGAGGCGCTCGACCTCCTGCGCGAGGGACTCCTCCTCTTCCCGGACGCGCCCGAGCTCCTGGTCACCCTCGGCTACACCCACCTCGCGCGGGAGTCCTACGGGTGGGCGCGGGCGGCTTTCTCGGAGGTCCTCGACCGGGAGCCCGAGGACGCGGAGGCCCTCGTCGGTCTCGGCGACGCGCTCCTGAAGCTGGGGGAGAGGTCGCGCGCCTTCGCGGCCTTCGACCGCGTCCGCCGCCTGGGCCACGACGAGGACCCCGAGCTCATGCTGGCCGTGGCGCGCGCCCTCTATCGGGAGGGGCTCTACGAGCGGGCGGTGGAACACTACCGGCGGGCCGGGGAGCGGACCGAGGCGACGGCGGAGCTGGGCTACTGCTACTACCGGCTCGGGCGACGGCGGGCCGCGGCACGGCAGCTCGCCCGCGCGCTGCAGCTCGACCCGGAGCTCCACGAGGCGCGGCTCTTCCACGGCAACCTGCTCTACGAGGAGGGGGACTACGAGGCCGCGCTCGACGCGTACCTCCGGGTCCCGGCGGGGGCGCGATGGGACGCGCTGGCGGCCTGGCGCACCGTGGAGCTTCTGCGGAGCCTGAGGGGCCTGCCCTCCGACGACCCGCGGCTCGAGCCCTACATCGACCAGCTCGAGCGTCTCGGCGAGGACCCGACCCCCGAGGAGCGACTCCTGGCCCGGGTGCGGTCCGAGGTGCTCGGCGAGGAGGCCTCCCCACCGGTCGGGCGGCAGCAGCTCGACCTCTTCGCCCTCGGGGGAGGCGCGCCCCGCGGCCGCGACCCGGAGGTGCACACGGTGCGAGCCCGGGACGGCCGGCTCTACACGGGGGACTGGCTCTCGATCGTGGGCGCGATGCGGGATCAGGCGGAGGACCCCTCCGTCACGATCGCGGAATTCATGCGGGAGACGGCGCGCATGCTGAGCCATCTGACGGGGATCCGCGTGCCCCACGACGACCCCGAGGCCTTCATCCGGGCTTCGGCGCGGGCCGGAGTGCTCCAGATCGAGGGCTGAGGCAACCGTCGGAGGGCCGACGGGTACTCCCCTCCCGAAGGTGCACGACACCGATCGGGAAGGAGGCCCCGATGCGGTACGCTAATGCGTTGAACAGGGCGGCATTGCCCGGGTTCCTCTCCGGGTTCTTCCTGCTGGTCGCCGGCACGGCCGCGGGGGCCCAGGAGCTCCCCGAGGGCGTCGACGACGCCACCGTGCAGCAGGGCCGGCAGATCTACGTGGGCGACGGGTTCTGCTACACCTGCCACGGCCGCGCCGGGCGCGGCGTCCCCGACCTCGGATCGAACCTCACCGACCGCCAGTGGTCGCACACCGACGGATCGTTCGAGGGGCTCGTCGACCTCATCAGGCGCGGCGTTCCGGCCGAGGAGAGCGCGACGGGCGTCCCGATGCCCCCGACCGGCGGCTCCGGCCTCTCCACGGCGCAGATTCGGGCGGTCGCCGCCTACGTCTGGACGCTGAGTCGCGGCGGGTGACGGCGGAGGGAGCGCCCCCCACCCTCCGGATCGCCCTCCTCCCCGGGGACGGGATCGGCCCCGAGGTCGTCGCCGAGGGCCGCCGGGTGCTCGAAGCCGCCCGTGACGCCGGCCTGGTGACGCTCGAGCTGGAAACCTTTCCCCACGGCGCCGACCACTACCTCGAGACGGGCGAGACGCTCGGGGACGAGGCGTTCGCGCGTCTCCGCGACGACTTCGACGCCATCCTGCTCGGCGCCGTGGGCGACCCGCGCGTCCCCGACGGCGTCCACGCCCGGGACATCCTGCTGGGTCTCCGCTTCCGGCTCGACCTGTTCGTCAACTTCCGGCCGCTCCGCCTGCGCGCCCCCGACCTCACGCCACTGCGCGCGGTCGGCGACGGGGGCATCGATTTCGTGATCTTCCGCGAGAACACCGAGGGCCTCTACACCGGGGCCGGGGGCACCGTCGCCGAGGGGACGCCCCAGGAGCTGGCGGTGAGCGAGGCGATCGCGACGCGCCGGGGGGTGGAACGTCTGGTGAGGGCGGGGTTCGAGCACGCGCGCGACACCGGTCGGCGGCGGGTGACGCTCGGCGACAAGGCCAACGCCGTTCCCCACGTGTACGGCCTCTGGCGCCGGGTCTTCCGCGAGGTGGCCGAGGACCATCCGGAGGTCGAGGCCGAGGCGCGGTACGTGGACGCGCTGGCGATGGAGATGGTGCGGGATCCCGGCCGCTTCGGGGTCGTCGTGGCCGAGAACCTCCTGGGCGACATCCTCTCCGACCTCGGCGCCGAGCTGGTGGGAGGGATGGGGCTGGCGCCCTCGGCCAACGTGCGCTGGGAATCGGCCCGCCCCGGGGAAGCGAGCGCCGCCGGGCCCGGTGGCGACGGCGGGGACGGGGACGGGGACGGGGATGGGCCGCGATGCCGCGGTCTCTACGAGCCGGTGCACGGCAGCGCGCCCGAGCTGGTCGGCACCGGCCGGGCGAACCCGATGGCCTGCGTGCTGAGCGCGGGCCTGCTGCTCCGGGACGGCGGCGCCGTCGAGGCGGCCGACCGGGTCGAGGCCGCCGTCGACCGGGCGGTGCGCGAGGGCGTGCGCACCCCCGACCTGGGGGGCGACCGCTCCACCGTGGAGGTGGGGCGGTGGCTCGCCGAATCGGTGGCGTCGGGTTGAGGAGGGAGCGGGATCGCCTGGGCGACGCCGATGATCGTGCGTCCAGGCAACCCGTCGTACTGCACGGCGCCGCCATCGTCCTCCCCCGCACGACCATCGAAGTGTACACGTACAGGACGTACAGCTTGTACATGTACATCTCGATGGTCGCAGTAGGCAGGGGGCCGCGCCGTGCGTGATCCGAGCCGAAGCCGCTCGATGGCCGCGATGGCCGCCCTGCTGGCGCTAGGCGTGGGGGCGGCGCTCTTGTTCCTGTGGCCACGAGGCGGCGGCGCGCCTTCCGGCGGCGACACGTCCGATGGTCCGGAGCGCTCCGTCCGGCGCGTCGGCCCGCTCTCCGGTCGGGTCGAGGTCCGCTACCCGGAGCCGGGCCGTGTCGTGACGTCCCCGCTCGTGGTCGCCGGCGAGGCGCCGGGAGCGTGGCATTTCGAGGCCACCTTCCCACTGCGGCTGGTGACGGTGGGGGCTCCGTCGCGAGCGGAAGGGGGCGGCGATGCACCCGGGTCGACGCTGGCCGACAGCTTCGCCACGGCGCGGGGCGAGTGGATGACCGAGGGGCAGGTGGCCTTCCGCGGCGTGCTGCGCTACCCCGAGCGCGTCCAGGGGACCGACGCTCGCGACGCGGCCCTGGTGCTGGAGCGGTCGAACGCCTCGGGCCTGCCCGAGCACGACGCGTCCGTCCGGATCCCCGTCCGCCTGGCGGGACCGGCGACCGCCCGGGTCTACTTCCCCAGCGAGGTGCTGGACCCGGAGGCCACCGACTGCCGCCGCGTCCATCCGGTGGCACGCGACACCACCGACGGGGCCGTGCCGCCGGCCGCGGGTGACGCGACCGACGGCGACGGTCCGGCCGCGGCGGCCCGCCGGCTCCTGGCCGCCCTCCTGGCGGGACCGGACGGCGCCGAGCGCGCCGCGGGCTACCACACGGCCCTCCCCGAGGACGCCGCCGTGCGGTCGGTCGCCCTGCGGGGCGACACCCTCGCGGTCGACTTCGATTCGACCCTCTCGACCGGCGTGGCCGGCTCGTGCCGGGTCCGGGCGATCCGCGCCCAGGCCGATTCCACCCTGGCGGGCCTGCCGGGCGTGGGCCGGGTCGTGCTCTCCGTCGAGGGCCGGGTGGCGGACGCGCTGCAGCCCTGAGACCCGGCCGCTCCCCGCCGGGACCGGGGGCGCCACCGTCCTCGCCGACCCCGCGCTCGATCGGCACGCGCCGTGCACGCGATGGCACCGCCGACGGCCGTCGCGCACGGCCCGTCACCCGGCTCGCCGACCGCTGTCCGGAGCCGGTGCATCCGAAGCCGACGAACCGACGAAGGAGATAGACGTCATGGGAACGATGAACACCGACAGGGACGTGGTCTTCCTCTCCGCCGCTCGCACGCCGTTCGGGACCTTCGGCGGCACGCTGAAGGGCCACTCGGCGACCGACCTCGGCGTCCTGGCCTCGGAGGCCGCGGTCGAGCGGGCGGGCGTCGACCCGGCCGACTACGGCCACGTGTACATGGGCAACGTGATCCAGACCTCCGCCGACGCCTGCTATCTCGCCCGGCACGTCGGGCTCCGCTCCGGCCTCCCGATCGAGGTCCCGGCCGAGACGGTCAACCGGCTCTGCGGCTCCGGCTTCCAGGCGGTCATGCACGGGGCCGAGCAGATCCTGCTGGGGCGGGCGAAGGTCGCGCTCACCGGCGGGACCGAGTCGATGAGCCAGGCGCCGCACTGCGTGCGTGGCGCCCGATGGGGTCTGCGGCTGGGGCCCTCGACGCCCTTCGAGGACGTGCTCTGGGAGGCGCTCACGGACTCCTACTGCGGTTTCTCGATGGCCGAGACCGCGGAGAACCTGGCCGAGCGCTACGAGATCAGCCGCGAGGAGGTCGACGAGTACGCCGTCCGCAGCCAGCGGCTCGCGAAGGAGGCGTGGGACGAGGGCCGGTTCGACGACGAGGTGATCCCCGTCACGATCGAGGAGAAGGGCCAGGAGAAGACCTTCCACGTCGACGAGCACATGCGGCCGGACACCACGGTCGAGGGCCTCTCCGAGCTGAAGCCCTACTTCAAGGAGGACGGCCTCGTCACCGCGGGCAACGCGAGCGGGATCGGCGACGGTGCCGCGGCGCTCGTGGTCGCGGAACGCGAGTACGCGGAGGCGAACGGCCTCGAGCCGATCGGACGGCTCGTCTCGTGGGCCGTCGCGGGCGTGGAGCCGAGCGTGATGGGCATCGGCCCGGCGCCGGCGGCGCGGAAGGCGCTCGACGAGGCCGACCTGACGCTGGACGACATGGAGGTCGTGGAGGTCAACGAGGCCTTCGCCCCGCAGTACGTGGCCGTCGAGCGCGAGCTCGCCCTCGACCGCGAGAAGGTGAACGTCAACGGCGGCGCCATCGCGCTGACGCACCCGCTGGGCGCCACCGGCGCCCGCATCACCGGCCACCTCCTCTACGAGCTGGAGCGGCGGGGCGGGGGCTACGCGCTGGGCAGCGCCTGCATCGGCGGCGGCCAGGGCGCGGCGGTCGTGGTGGAGCTGTAGGAGGTGGCCGCTCAGTCGCGGTCGGCCGCACGGGACACTTCGCGGGCGAGCAGTCCCGAGGTGCTGACGCGAATCTCGTAGGTCACGGTATCGTCGGCGGCCACGAAGGTCGCCGACCCGTACTGCACGTCGACCAGCGGGCTCAGCACGGGAAAGGCCCGGCGAAGGGTGAAGACGTCGAGCGGCTTCTCGCGTCCGAGGCCGTGGACGGTCCGCTCGCCGCCGCGCTCCTCGTCCAGGTCCGTGTAGCGGCCGCCGACCCGGTCGAGCTCGTAGGCCGTGTGCAGCCCGACCAGGTTGGCGATCGACTTCCACTTGAGGATGTGGGCGTCCACGTAGACCTGGTCGCCCGCAAGCCGGTAGGTCCGGGCGCTGTCCTCCCCCGGGTATCGGAAGGTGGCGGCGAAGCGCTGGGGGCCGGTGGGCACGATCTCCACCCGGGCGGCCGTCTCCTCCATCGTGAGGGCCCGATATCCCTGTGTCCCGACGGCGAGGACGGCGCACAGGGCCGCCAGCACCAGACCGAGCAGGCCGACCAGGGTGCCGACGGTGCCGCCCAACGGCCGCCGGCGCCGCAGGGCCGCGCCCCCGGCCCAGAGGAAGCCGAGCGCGAGCAGGAGGAAGAGCAGGGCGGTCCAGGTCAGCGCCTCCAACGTGCGCTCCTCGTGCGGGGTGATCGGTTCGCGGCGGACGGGCCGCGGAGGCCCGCGACGTCCGGCCCGGGACGACCCCGGTCCGGCGTGCACAAGCTAGGCTCCGCGGTCCGCGACCGCAGGCCCGGGGGCGCGGCGAACGGACGCCCCGGCGGGGTGACGAACCGACCTCCCGCCCCCATACTGTCCGCCCCGCGGCGCTGACACCGAGTCGAGCGAGGCCATGGTCGACGACGCTCCCAGCGGCAGCGACGGTCCCGAACCGCGCGGCGGTCCGCGCGGGGGCGAGCCGTCGGGCGACTCGCTGCCGGCCCGCCGCCTGGAGGCGATCATCCGGCGGGCGGCCGAGCTGCAGTTCTCCGAGGGGGACGCCGGCGAGGACCTGCTCAGCGAGGAGGAGGTGCTCCGCATCGGTCGGGAGGTCGGGCTGGAGCCGCGCCACGTGCGGCGCGCCCTGGGAGAGGCGCGCGCCGACGACCTCGTCCCGGACGCCCCGGAGGACGAGAGCCCGCTCCGACGCGTCTGGGGCTCCGCCGTCGTGCAGGTCACCCGGGTGGTCCCCGGCGACCCGGCGGTGGTGCAGGAAGCGGTCGAGGGTCACCTGGCGGGGCGCCAGAGCCTCCGGGACGTCCGGCGGCGCAGGGGGAGCTCCGTGTGGGAGCCCTCCGAGGGCCTGGTCGACAAGATGCAGCGCGCGCTCGACGTCTCCGGCCGGGGGTACGAGCTGGCGGAGGCTCGCCGGATCGGCCTCTCGGTGAACGCCCTCGAGGAGGGCCGCTCCCTGGTGACGCTCACCGCCGATCTCGGCAACGTGCGACTCCAGCAGGCGATCAACTGGGGTTCGGTCTCGGCCGGCGCCTACTCGGGCGTGGGCGTGCTCCTCGCCCTCGTCGTCCCCTGGTTCGTGGCGGTGCCCGTCGCGCTGGCGGGGGCGGCGGGGACCGTCTCTGTCGGGGGCGCCCGGTCGTTCGAGCGCTCCCGAGAGCGGATCCGGACCGCGATGGAGCGGCTGCTCGACCGGCTCGAGGCGGGCAGCCTGGCGTCGGAGGGCCAGGACTGGAAGCGGCGACTGCTGGGCTGACCGCGGGATGAGCCGATGAGCTTCGACGCGCTGCTGACGCTCGGCTCGCTCCTCCTGGTCCTGGTGGGCCTGATGCTGGAGCTGTCGAGCGCCGACGTGCTCCTGATGGCGGCGCTCGCGGTCGTCACGGTGGGGGGCGTGATCGACCTCGAGACGGCGCTCCTGGGCTTCGCCAACTCCACCCTGCTGGCGCTGGGCGCGCTGTACGTGCTGGCGGCGGCCATGCGGGAGACGGGGGCGCTGGACCGCGCCAGCACGGTCCTGCTCGGCGCTCGGGACAGCGTGGGGAGCGTGATCCTCCGCGTGTCCGGGACCAGCGCGGTGGCGTCGGCCTTCCTCAACAACACCCCGATCGTCGCGATGGGGATCCCGGCCGTGCGGAGCTGGGCCCGGCGCCACGGCGTGCCCTCCTCGAAGCTGCTGATGCCGCTGAGCTTCGCCTCGATCCTGGGCGGCCTGTGCACCCTCATCGGGACGTCGACCAACCTGGTCGCCGACGGCCTCCTGCGATCGCACGGCTACGAGGGCCTCGGCTTCTTCGAGCTCGCGTGGGTCGGGGTCCCCTGCCTCCTCGTGGGCGTGGCCTATCTGGTGCTCGTCGCACCGAGGGTGCTCCGGGGCCGGGAGGGCGTGCGCGCGATCGAGGAGCGCGAGCGGCGGGCCCTGGTCGAGCTCGAGCTGGAGGAGGGCTCCCGGCTCGCCGGGCGCACGGTCGCCGACGTCGGGCTGGACGACCTCCTCGGGCTCTCGCTGGTCCGCATCGACCGGGGGGAGAAGGCGATCGCGCCGGTGGACCCGGAGGAGGAGCTGGCCGGCGGCGACCGGCTCTTCTACGAGTCCGAGGACGGCACGGCGCCGCGGCCGCAGGAGCTGGCGGACTACCCGGGACTGCGGCTGGCGACCGCGCGGGTGCCGGCCGACGAGGACGCCCAGCGGGATCGCGAGCTGCACTCGATCGTCGTGAAGGAGGGGTCGCGGCTCGTCGGGCACACGGTGCGGGAGGGCGAGTTCCTCGAGCGCTTCAACGCGGCCGTCACCGGCGTCCGGCGGGACGGACGGCGGCTCGAAGGGCCGGTCGGCGCGGTCGAGCTGCGGCCGGGGGACGTCCTGATGCTCGACACCGCCCGCGGCTTCCGCGAGGCCTTCGAGGATTCGGCCGAGTTCTTCATCACTTCGGAGGTCGGCGGCGAGCGTCCGGCCACGCCGATCGCGGAGCGGCCCGCGTCGAGCCGGACCGCCCGCCTCTCCGCCACGGCCGTGCTGGGAGGCGTCGTGGCGCTTGCGGCCACCGGGCTGCTGCACATCGCCGAGGCGGCGCTGGTCGGCGCGCTGGTCGTGGTCGCCCTCGATCTGGTGAGTCCGGGCGAGGCGCGGCAGGCGATCGACTGGGAGGTGCTGATCGTCATCGGGGCCGCGCTCGGGCTGGCCGAGGCGCTGGAGGCGAGCGGGGCGGCCGGTCTGATCGGCGGGGGCGTGGTGAGCGTCGCCGCCGGCTACGGGCCCGTGGTGCTGTTGGGCGGCGTCGTGCTGGCCACGATGGTGCTCACCGGGCTGATCACCAACAACGCGGCCGCCGCGCTGATGTTTCCGATCGCCCTCTCGGTGGCGGAGACCCAGGCGATCGACCCGCGGCCGCTCCTCGTCGGGCTCACCCTGGCCGCTTCGCTCGCCCTGTGGACGCCCCTCGGCTACCAGACCAACCTCATGGTCTACGGCCCCGGCAACTACCGATTCAGCGACTTCGTCAGGCTCGGCCTGCCGCTGCAGCTCGGGCTCGCCGCGATGGTCGTGATCCTGGTCCCCCTGGTCTGGAGCTTCTGAGCCCCGCCGCCGGCTCCGACGACGACGGCAGCGTCGCTCTCCGGCGACCGCCGCGAGGCACGGCCCCTGCAGGTCGTGGAGCCCGGGCCGCCGCGGCGGCCTGCCCTCCAGTGACAGCCGTCCGGACACCGGACGGCGATCGTGCTCGAGACGCGCATACCCAGCGAGGAGACGCATCGTGAGCGACATACAGACCGTCGGCGTGGTGGGCTGCGGGTTGATGGGCAGCGGCATCGCACAGGTGTCCGCACAGGCCGGCTTCGACACCGTGGTCCGGGAGATCGACCGCGAGGCCCTCGACCGGGGCCTCGCGTCCATCCGGAAGAACCTGGACCGGGCCGTCCAGAAGGAGAGGATCGACGAGGCGACCCGCGACGACGTGCTCGGCCGCATCGAGGGGACGCTCGAGCTGTCCGACCTCGCCGGCTGCGACCTGGTGATCGAGGCCGTCGTGGAGGACCTCGAGGTGAAGGAGGACGTCTTCCGTCAGCTCGACGAGGCGTGCGGTCCCGAGACGATCTTCGCTTCGAACACGTCGAGCCTGACGATCACGGAGATGGCGGCGGCCACCGAGCGGCCGGACCGCTTCGTGGGCCTGCACTTCTTCAACCCGGTCCCCGTCATGGAGCTGGTCGAGGTCGTCCGGCAGGGCGCGACCTCGGACGAGGCCTTCGAGACGGCCTACGAGTTCGCGTCCGCGCTCGGCAAGGAGCCGGTGGCGTGCCGGGACAACTCCGGCTTCATCGTCAACCGGCTGCTCGTCCCCTACATGATGGACGCGATCCGCTCCTACGAGGAGGGGATCGGGTCGATCGAGGACATCGACAAGGCGATGAAGCTGGGCACCGGCTACCCGATGGGCCCCTTCACGCTCGGCGACTTCGTGGGGCTCGACACGCTCGCGAAGATCGGCGACATCATGTTCGAGGAGTACCGGGAGAAGCGCTTCGCGCCGCCCCCGCTGCTGCGGCGGATGGTCACCGCGGGCCACTACGGCCGCAAGAGCGGCAGCGGCTTCTACGACTACGGCGGCGAGGAGCCGGTCGTCAGCGAGTTCGTGAAGCGCTGAGCGGCGTCAGAACCGGACGCCGACGCCCAGGAAGGTCGGGACGGCGACCAGCTCGACCCGGGGCCCGTCCGGCCGCGGCGACGCCCTCTCCAGCTCGAGCACGTCGAGCACCTTTCCCGCGGCGGCCCGGGAGGCGAGCGCCCCGATCGCCGAGCCCACGACCACGTCGGAGAACCAGTGCTTGCCCGAGTAGACGCGGGCGAACGCGGAGGTCGAGGCGACCGCGTACGCCGCCGCGGCGGGCACCCAGCCTTCGGTCACGGCGTCGACCCCGCCCGCGACGCTGAAGGCGAACGCGGCGTGGCCCGACGGGAAGGAGATGTGGCCGGAGAACGGCTCCACGCGGAGCGCGTCGTCGCCGCGGTTCGGCCGCACCCGCCCGACGCCCTTCTTGATCGTGACCGTCGCGAAGGAGCCGGTGGCGACGCCCGCGAGCATGGCACCCACCCGTCCGACGCCGTCGAGCCCCTCGGTCAGCCCCCCGACGGCCACCGACGCTCCGGCGATCCACGGGAGCGAGGCCTGCCAGTCGCCGAGCGAGTTGCCGAAGTCCGCCACGGCGCCCGGCAGGCCGGGGGTCGCGGGGATCGAGCCGTTCCCGCCTGCGGCCACCGACGGATCGCGGCGGATCGCGGGATCGAAGGCGAGCAGGGCCGCGAGGGTGCCCGCCCCGGTGACGATGCGCTTCCAGGTCGGACCGGCGGCCGGGGCCGGGACGGCGAGCGGGGCTCCGGCTCCCGCGGCCGGCGCGCGCTCGGACGACCGCCGGTCGGCGTCGGCCGTCTGGGACGCGAGCGGCGAGACGGTGAGACCCGCCAGGGCGGCCGAGGCGGCCGCGATCGTCGCGAGCGTGGAGGTCGGGGAGGCGGACGGGCCGTTCATTCCATGCCCAATCGAGGGGTCGGAGGGTCGGGGCGCAACCTCGCCTCCGGACGCCCGCCGAGAAAGGCCTTCGACCGGAGCTTTTCATTGCAATCATGCGGGTTTCGGGGTATCTTCGCGGGTGAGAATGCAGGGTTCCGAGCCTACGCCGACGGGTGACCCGACAGCGACGGCGGATCCGTCGGCCAGGGCGGCCCGGATCGGCCGCCTGAGCCTCCGCGACTTCCGGAATTTCGCGAGGCTCGAGGTGGCGTTCCCGCCGGAGGGCGTGACGCTGGTGGGGCCCAACGGATCCGGCAAGACCAACCTCCTCGAAGCCATCTACTACCTCGAGACGTTCCGCTCCTTCAGGGGGTCGAACGACCGGGAGCTGGTGCGTTTCGGGGCCGACGTGTTCCGGATCGAGATGGACGTGGTCACGCCGGACGGCGAGCGGAGCCTCGCGGCGGCGTACCGGGAGCGGGGGAGCCGCAAGAAGGTGGAGGTAGACCGCCGGGAGGTCGACCGGCTCTCCGACGCCGTGGGCACGCTCGGGGCCGTGGTCTTCAGCCTGGAGGACGTCGAGATCGTGAGGGGACCGCCTTCGGGACGCCGCCGGTTCCTGGACATCCTCCTGTCGCTCGTCCGTCCCGGCTACATGGACGCGCTCCGGGAGTACCGGACGGTCCTCTCGCAGCGGAACCACGCCCTCAAGGACGGCGCCGGCCGGGAGCTGCTGGCCGCGTGGACCGAGGGGCTGGTGGAGACGGGCGCCCGCGTGATGGCGGCGCGCGACCGGTGGGTGGCCGAGCGGGCGGGCGAGTACGGCCAGTACCACGCGGCCGTGTCGGGCGGATCGGAGGGCTGGATCGCCTACGAGCCGTCGGTCGGCGGTTCGGAGGAGGAGTCGTGGGCGGAGCGCTTCCGTGCCGCCCTGGAGGACTCGGCGGAGCGGGAGATGCGCCGCGGCGTGACCGTGGTGGGGCCGCACCGGGACGAGGTGGAGTTCACCGGCCGGGTGGCGGGCGAGGATCCGCGCGACCTGCGGACCTTCGGCTCCGGCGGTCAGCAGCGCACGGCGGCGCTCGCGCTCCGGCTCGTCGAGGCGGACACGCTCCGCGACCGTCTGCGCCGCGAGCCGGTATACCTGCTCGACGACGTGTTCGCCGAGCTGGACGAGGACCGCTCGGAGCGGCTCCTACGACTGCTGGACGAGGGCCGCACCGGACAGGCGATCGTGACGTCGCCCAAGCCCACCGACCTCGCGCTGCGGGGCGGGGGGCTCGAGAGCTGGCGGATCCGCGACGGCGAGGTGACGACGTGAGCGAAGGCGACGCCGGGACGCGCGCGGCACGCGACGGCGAGGCCGACCGCGCCGAGCGGCGGCGGCCCGCCGAGGCGCAGGCGCGGGAGCGGCCGGGAGACGATCGGCGGTCGCGGCCGTGGCGCCCCCTCCGCCACCAGCGGGAGGAGAGCGAGGAGGCCGGCCGGCCGGAGCCGATCTCCGGCATGGTGGGCGCGCTGCTGCGACGCTGGGGCATCGCCGAGCGGGTGGAGCGGGCGAAGGTCGTCGGCGAGTGGGACGAGATCGTCGGGCCGGAGATCGCCGAGGCGACCGGCCACGTGAGGATCGACGGGAGCACGCTGTTCGTGGAGGTGCGGAGCGCCTCCTGGATGCAGGAGCTGAACATGATGCGGCACCAGATCCTCCGGCGGCTCAACGCCGGCCGGGAGTCGGGCCGCGTGGAGAAGATCGTCTTCCTCCAGGGCGGCCGGTCCGACCGGCGCCGGGGAGGGGGCCGCACATCGAGGCACGGAAAGGGAAGCGGGTAGATGGCGACCGACAAGAGCAAGCTGCAGGAGAAGGTCGAGGAGCGGATCGAGAGCGGGGACTACACCTCCCGCCA
>CAZEUW010000039.1:0-14401 GCA_964515425.1 uncultured Gemmatimonadota bacterium
ACGCCGACCCGAAGTCGGCCAAGTTCAAGGCCCACTGGTGGGAGTTCGACATCGGCTGGTTCTACCTCCGACTCCTCTCGAAGCTGGGGCTGGCCGACATCGTCTACGCTCGCGACATGAGCGCCTCGGAGTTCCAGCAGAAGTACTACGGGGACGACGAGGAGGAAGAGGAGCGGGAACCCTGGAACCGGCCGGACGAGGAGGCGGCGGCCACCCTCCGGGCCGGCTGAGCCGCGGGGCGGCGAGCCCCGCGCGTCGCGCGTCGACGGCCGCGTCCCCCCTTCCGGCCGCTCCCTCCCCCCCGTGACGCTCGACCCGGCGGCGGGCCCCCTCCTCGAGAGCGTCCCCAACGTCAGCGAGGGGCGCGACCCCGAGGTCCTGACGGCGCTCCGGGAGGCGGCCCGCTCGGTCGACGGGGCCGCGCTCCTCGACCTCGACCCCGACGCTTCCCACCACCGCACCGTCCTGACGCTGGTCGGCCCGTCCGGCCCGCTCGAAGAGGCGGTCTTTCGCCTCGTCCGCACGGCCTCGGAACGCATCGACCTCACCCGACACGTCGGCGAGCATCCCCGCATCGGGGCGGCCGACGTCGTGCCTTTCGTCCCGCTCGCGGGGCTCGACCTGGGTCGGAGCCCCGACGGCGCCCCGCTCCGCGGCGCGTCCATGGAGGCCGCCGTCGCGGCGGCCCGGCGCACGGGGGCCCGGATCGCCGGCGAGCTCGGGATCCCCGTCTTCCTCTACGGCGAGGCGGCGCGACGGCCGGACCGCGAGGTGCCCGCCGCTTTCCGTCGCGGTGGGTTCGAGGCCCTCCGGGAGACGATCGGCGCCGATCCCGCCCGGGAGCCCGATCTGGGCCCCGTCCGCGTGCATCCCACCGCCGGCGCGACGGCCGTGGGGGCCCGGTCTCCGCTGGTGGCCTTCAACGTCTACCTGGCCTCCGACGACGTCGAGGCCGCGCGTCGGATCGCACGGCGCGTGCGGACGTCCGGTGGGGGGCCGCCGGCCGTCCAGGCGCTGGGCTTCCTGGTGGACGGCCGCGCCCAGGTGTCCACCAACCTGCTGGCCCCCCACGTCACCGGTCCGGCGGCGCTCCTCGAGGCCGTGCGGCGGGAGGCGGAGGCCGAGGGGGTCGAGCTCGGCGGCTCGGAGATCGTGGGACTGGTGCCGGGGAGCGTCCTCCCCGACGACCCCGACCGGACGCTCGGGCTCCGGACGCCGGCCGCGGAGCGGGTGCTCGAGGATCGGATCCTGGAGGCGCTCGGGGGCTGATCGCCGGACGCGATCGGCTCAGGCGCCGTCGGTGCCCGCCCCCTCCTCCTCCAGGATAGACCGCAGCTCGCCGACGAGGTCGCTCCGCGCCACCACCCGGGTCGCGTCCTCCCGCCGGCGCTTCAGCTCCACCCCCCCGTCGGCCAGCGAGCGGCCGCTGACCACGAGCCGCACCGGCATCCCGAGCAGGTCCGCGTCGTTGAACTTGACGCCGGCCGACTCGTCCCGGTCGTCGTACAGCGGCTCGAGCCCCGCCTCGACCAGCTCTCCGTAGACCTCCTCGGCCGCGGCCGCGCCCTCCTCGCCGAGCGAGAGGAGGTGGGCGGGGAAGGGCGCGATCGACGCCGGCCAGGCCAGGCCGTGCTCGTCGTGGTGCTCCTCGGCCACGCAGGCCAGCAGCCGGCCCGAGCCGATGCCGTAGGAGCCCATCCAGACCGGCCGCTCCCGGCCGTCGGCGTCGGTGAAGGTGCAACCGAGCGGCTCCGAGTAGCGGGTGCCGAGCTGGAAGATGTTGCCCACCTCGACCCCGCGGCGCACAACCAGCGGCTCGCCGCACTCGGGGCAGGGAAAGCCCGCCTCGGCCACCGCCAGGTCGGCGACGACGTCCGCCTCGAAGTCGCGCCCGTGGTTCACGTTCCGGAGGTGGTGGCCCTCGCGGTTGGCGCCGGCGACCAGGTTGGGCGAGTCGGCGATCAGGTCGTCCGCCACGACCCGGGCGTCCTCGAGGCCCATCGGAGAGGCGTAGCCCGGCACCGCGCCGTGGGCCCGGATCTCCTCGTCCGTGGCGGGGCGGAGCTCGCGGGCGCCGGTCGCGTTCCGGAGCTTCGCCTCCGCGAGCTCGGTGTCGCCGCGGACCAGCGCGAGGACCAGCTCCTCGACCTCCTCCTCCCCCTCGGCGCGGGTCGCCACCAGGAAGACCGCCTTCGCGGTGCGCGACCGCGGGATCTCGAGGAAGTCGGCCAGGTCGGCGATCGTCGCCGCGCCGGGGGTGGCGACCTCCTCGAGCTCGGCCGGCTCCTCGGCGGCCGGCGCCTCCTTCCGGTAGGTCGCCACCTGCTGGTTGGCCCGGTGGCCGCACGCCTCGCAGATCGCCAGGCGGTCCTCCCCGGCGGGCGTCAGGTACATGAACTCGTGCGACGCCGAACCGCCCATCATCCCCACGTCGGCGAGCACGGAGACGACCGGGAGGCCGCACCGCTCGAAGATCCGCTCGTACGCCTCGTGGTGGGCCCGGTAGCTCCGCTCCATCCCCTCGCGGTCGGCGTCCAGCGAGTAGGAGTCCTTCATCACGAACTCGCGCACCCGGATCAGTCCGCCCCGCGGCCGGGGGTCGTCGCGCCACTTCGTCTGCACGTGGTAGACGACCTGCGGGAGCTGGCGGTAGGACTGGATCAGGTCCCGGCCGGCGAAGGCGACGACTTCCTCGTGGGTCATCGCGAGCACCATGTCGCGCCCGCCCCGGTCGGCGAACCGCGTCATCTCGCTGCCGACCTGGTGGTAGCGGCCGGTCTCCTTCCAGACGTCCGCCGGGTTCACGACCGGCAGCTCGAGCTCCTGCCCTCCGATCGCCTCGATCTCCTCGCGCATGACGTCCTCGACGCGGCGGCTGGCCCGCTTGCCGAGCGGCAGGAGGGAGAAGATCCCGCTCCCGAGCTGGTGCACGTAGCCGGCCCGTACGAGCAGCCGGTGGCTGGCCAGCTCGGCGTCGGCGGGGGGCTCGCGGAGGCTGCGCCAGAAGGCGCGCGAGAGCCGCATCGCGCCGCTACTCCGCCCCGCCGGAGCTCGCGGCGGCCGCCCCGTCCCCCGCCCCGTCCCCCGCCCCGCCGGACGACCCCTCCAGCACCCCGAGCTGCCAGAGCAGGAAGTGGAGCTGGTCGGTCACGTCCTCGATCTGGAGCGAGACGGGCTTGCCGCCGGAGTGGCCCGCCTCGGTGTCGTAGGTGAGCAGGATCGGCCGGTCGGAGCCGGTCTCCGCCTGGAGCATCGCCGTCATCTTGCGGGCGTGCAGCGGCGCCACGCGGGTGTCGGCGTCCCCGGTGACGAACAGGGTCGCGGGATAGGGGACGTCCTCGGCGACGTTGTGGTAGGGCGAGTACGCGAGCAGCCAGCGGAACTGCTCCGGATCCTCCGAGGAGCCGTACTCGGGCACCCAGAAGCGGGCGACCAGGAAGCGGTGGTAGCGGATCATGTCCAGCAGCGGATACGTGCAGATCACGGCCCCGAAGTAGCTCGGACGCTGGGTGAGCGCCGCTCCCACGAGCAGCCCGCCGTTGGAGCCGCCCCGGATGGCCAGCTTCGCGGGACGGGTCCAGTCCTCCTCGAACAGCCACTCGGCCGCCCGCAGGAAGTCGTCGAAGACGTTCTGCTTCTTCCCGCGCATCCCGGCCCGGTGCCACGCCTCGCCGAACTCGCCTCCGCCCCGGAGGTTGGCGACGGCGAACACGCCGCCCCGCTCGGCCCAGTAGGCGCCGGGGGCCGAGAAACTGGGGGTGCGGCTGGCGTTGAACCCACCGTAGCCGGTCAGCAGCACGGGGCGGTCCCCGTCGGGCGCGACGTCCTTCCGATGGAGCAGGAACATCGGCACCCGCGTGCCGTCGCGGGAGCGGTACCACACCTGCTCCACCTCGAGCGCGTCGGTGTCGACCGGCACGTCCACCGCGAACCAGGTCTCCCGCTCGCCGGAGGCGACGTCGTACCGGTAGATCGACGTCGGGACGTGGAAGGAGGTGAAGGAGAAGAAGGCCTCGTCGGAGTCCCAGCGGCCCGAGACGCCGCCCACCGAGCCGATGACGGGGAAGTCGATCTCGCCCTCGGGGTTCCCCTCCGCGTCGTAGATCTCGACCCGGGAGCGGACGTCCTCGAGCCGGTTCACGAACAGCTTGCCGCCGGCGAGGGCCGTGCCCTGGATGACCGCCTCCGACTCGGGGACGATCTCCTCCCAGTGCTCCCGGGACGGGTCCTCCATCGAGACCTTCAGCACGCGTCCGTTGGGGGCCTTCCAGTTCGTCTGCAGGTAGAGGTCGCCGCCCCCGTATTCCGGGGAGAAGCGGGCGTCCAGCGTGTCCACGATCGTGCGCACCGGGCCGCCCTCGCGGAGGTCCCTGTAGTGAAGCTCGGTGCGGGAGGCGCCGGCACCGTGGAAGACCATCAGGCCGAGGTAGCGCCCGTCGGGCGTGAGGAAGGCCGAGACGATCTTCTCGGGGCCGTAGCCCTCGCCGAACACGAGCTCGTCCTCCTCCAGCGACGTGCCGAACTCGTGGCGGTAGACGCGCGGGCCCTCCTCCTCGAACCGCGTGTAGTAGACCGCCTCGTCGTCGGGGGTGATCTCGACGCCGAAGTAGCGTGCCTTCGGGAAGGCCTCCCCGACCCGCTCGCCGCTCTCCACGTCCATGAAGCGGACCACCACCTCGTCCTCGCCCCCCTCCTGGATGCCGTACGCGATCCGGGAGCCGTCCTCGGAGACCTCCATCAGCCGCACGCTCGTCCGGTGCTCGGGGTCGAGCTCGTGGGGGTCCACCAGCACCCGCTCCTCGCCCTCGAGCCCCTCCCGGACGTAGAGGACGAACTGGTCCTGGTCCGCCTCGCGCCGACGGTAGAAATAGCGGTCGTCCCGCACGGACGGGCGCGTGGTCACGTCCACCGTGAGCATCGGCGCGATGGCGTCGCGGATGGCGTCGCGGCCGGGCAGCTCGGCCAGGATCGAGTCGGTGTAGGCGTTCTGCTCGCCGATCCACTCACGGGTGGCGGGCGCGTCCTGGTCCTCGAGCCACCGGTAGGGATCGGGCAGCACGACGCCGTGCAGCGTGTCTCGCACCGTGTCCACCCGCGTGTCGGGCGGCGGAGGCGCGGTGAGGTCGACCTCCTGGGCGGAGGCGGATCCGGCGTATGCGAGGACGAGCAGCGCCGCGAGGACGGCGGGGCGCTCGACGGAGCGGAGGCGTGCCATGCGTGTCTCCCGTGCGGTGGTCGTTCGACGGTCGGCCTGAACCTGCCCGACGGGGGCGCCGCTCGCCAACCCCTGCGCGCTCCGCGGCCTCGCACCGCCCTTGCTGGCAGAGGAGGGGGTGGGCGACCCGCGGAGGCGGGAAACGTGACTCGTTCAACGAGGCCGGGGGGGCGTGTGTTGGCAAAACCATGCGGGGAGGGGCGAAGCGCGACGTGCCGGCGGCCCTTTCGCCGACTTCAGCTGCTCCCGACCCAGACCTCGTTCCAGCCTCCGACTCCCAGGCCAGGTTGTTCGTGATTTTCGATTTCTCGATCGCAGCACGCCGGGGGGCGCCGACGTTCGCCGCCTTCGTGTGTCTCGCCGGTCCGCTCGCGGCCGGAGCCCCGTCGACCCTCGCGGCACAGCAAGCGTCGGCCGCCGAGCCTTCCGAACCGCCGACGCTCGAGGCGGCGCGCAGGACGTCTCCGGTCGAGATCGACGGCCGAATCGCGGAGGAGGCCTGGGCATCGGCACCGGTCGCGTCGGACTTCGTCCAGGGAGAGCCCGAGGAGGGCGTCGAGCCGGCTCGACGCACGGAGGTCCGGATCCTCTATGACGACGAGGCCCTGTACGTCGCGGCGAGGATGCACGAGCGCGACGCGTCGGCCATCGCGGACCAGCTCGTGCGCCGTGACGAGCAGGGACAGTACGACCACTTCGAAGTCCAGATCGATCCGAACCTGGATCGTCAGACGGGCTACCTCTTCCGTGTCGGGGCCTCCGGCGTGGAGCGCGACGCCTTCCTCTACGACGACGTCCGCGAGGACGAGAACTGGGACGCCGTGTGGTCCTCGGCCGTCCGGCGTGATTCGGCCGGTTGGAGCGTGGAGATGCGTATCCCGCTCTCCCAGATTCGATACGAGTCGCAGGAGGGGGCGCAGACGTGGGGCCTGAATCTCGTTCGGCGTCGCCTCGCCTCCACCTCCGTCGACTACTTCGCGCTCCGCTCGCGCACCGAGCAGGGACGCGTGAGCCAGTTCGGGCGGCTGACCGGGCTGCGGCTCGCCGCCGCCGAGCGCAGGTTCGAGGTGACCCCCTACCTCGCCACGTCGCTCGCGACCGGTCCCTCGGACCCGGACGACCCTTTCTTCGACGGGTCCGAGCTCGACCCGCGCGCCGGGGTCAACGTCCAGTACGGCATCGGATCGGCGTTCAGCCTCGACGCCACGATCAACCCCGACTTCGGCCAGGTCGAGGTGGACCCCGCCGTGGTGAACCTCACCGCGTTCGAGACCTTCTTCTCCGAGAAGCGGCCGTTCTTCGTGCAGGACGCGAGGGTGTTCGACTTCGACCTCTCGGGTCGCCAGAGCCGTCTGTTCTTCAGCCGGCGGATCGGCCGCGAGCCGCAGGGGGACGTCCCCGACGGGGCCGAGTTCGTGGACGTCCCGTCCCGCACCACGATCCTGGGCGCCTCCAAGTTCACGGGCCGCACCCAGGAGGGGCTCTCCGTCGGGGTCCTCGGGGCCGTCACGCAGGAGGAGGTCGGACGGGCCTCGTTCGGCGAGGAGAGCGAGCCCGGGAGCTTCGTGGCGGAGCCCGCGTCGCAGTACGGCGTGGCCCGCGTGCAGCAGGACTTCCGCGACGGAGCCACCCGCGTGGGGGCGATCGTCACCGGTGTGAACCGCTCGCTCCCGGAGGACGGCGCCCTCGACTTCCTCCCCACGAGCGCCGTCAGCGGCGGGATCGATTTCGAGCATCAGTGGGGCGGGACGAGGAACCGACGCTGGTCGCTCTCCGGCTACGTCGCCGGCACACACGTCCGCGGCAGCAGGGAGGCGATGATCGAGATCCAGACCAACCCCCAGCATTACTACCAGCGTCCCGACGCCGACGACCTGTCGGTCGACTCGACGACCACCCACCTGACCGGCGTCAACTGGGCGATCGAGTTCGGACGGCAGAGCGGCGAGCACTGGACCTGGAACGTGGGGGTCGAGCAGCTGAGCCCCGACTTCTCCGCCAACGACCTCGGCTTCAGCAACCAGGGCGAGCAGGTCGACCTGGAGGGGTTCGCCCAGTACCAGGAGATCGAGCCCGGCTCGCTGTTCCGGAGCTGGGAGCTGACCCTCTTCACCTTCCACGAGTGGCGCAACGCCCTGCTGGACGACCTGACGTCGGCGGACGGCTGGGCAGGAGCCTACAAGGGCGGCCAGTTCTCCCTGAACGGCGAGGCCGAGCTCCACAACAACTGGGAGCTGGACATGGGGCTCGAGTACGGGCCCCGGAGCCTCAGCGACACCGAGACGCGCGGCGGTCCGCTCATGACCGACCCGGCCTCGGCCGAGGCCGAGTTCCGTCTGAACACCGATCCGCGTCGGATGGTGAGTCTCGGGCCCTCGATCTCGTACGAGGACCGGTACTCCGGCGGTGGAAGCGAGCTCGGGCTGGGCCTGGACGTGACGCTGCGGCCGACCCCCTCGTTCGAGCTCTCGCTCGAGCCGCAGATCAGCTTCGAGGACGACGCGTCGCAGTTCGTGACGTCGACCGACACCGTTCCCTTCGAGCGGACCTTCGGCGCGCGCTATCTGTTCGCCGACCTCGAGCGGACGGAGCTGTCCATGGAGACGCGACTCGAGGTCGCTTTCAGCCCGGACCTGAGCCTGCAGCTGTTCGCCCAGCCCCTGCTCTCCTCGGGCGACTTCCTCACCTACAAGCAGCTCGCGCGGCCGTCGAGCTTCGAGTTCGAGGTCTTCGACGAGGGGATGCCGACGACCGCGGGGGGCGGGCCCGGCTGCAGCGGAGGCGCGACGTGCACGGACGGCGGTGAGCGCTTCTTCGACTTCGACGGGGACGGTCGGGCCGACCTCACGCTCCCCACCCAGGACTTCAACTTCCGGTCGTTGCGGGGCAACGCGGTGTTCCGATGGGAGTACCGCCCGGGCTCCACCCTCTTCCTGGTCTGGCAGCAGAACCGGAGCGACGAGGCTCCGGTAGGGGACTTCGACTTCGGCCGCGATCTCGAGGGGCTGTTCAGCGCCGACACGGAGAATACGTTCATCGTGAAGGTGAGCCACTTCCTGGACCTGTAGCGAGCCGGAACCCGACCCGAGACGATGAGCCAGACCGAGCGTGGGTCCCCGAGCTGGCATGGCCGGAGGCTACTCCTCCTCGCCGTCGCGGTCACGGCGATCGCCGGCGCCGTGGTGGTCGAGGCGCGGACCTCCTGGCTGCAGTCGCAGGTCTTCGCCGCCCTCTCCCGCGGCGTCGATTACGAGGTCGGGGAGGGCCCCAGCCCCCGGATCCGCTTCCCCGAAGACGGGGGGCCCTACGACGAGCGGCACGGCTACACGCGGATCCCCGCCCTCGTCGAGCGCCTGGAGGAACGCGGCTTCCGGGTCGTCGAGCAGGCGAGGGTCACCCCCCGGTTCGCCGACCTGGTCGACCGCGGCCTGCATCCCCCCTACGAGGTGAAGACGCGGACCGGTCTGCGGATCCGCGGCCGTTCGGGGGACACCGTCTTCGATGCGGGCTACCCCGAGCGCACCTACGCCTCCTTCGACTCGGTCCCGACGCTGGTGTGGGGAAGCCTGCTCTTCGTGGAGAATCGCGAGCTCCTGGGCGGAGGCCGGCGCCGGAACCCGGCCGTGGAGTGGGACCGGCTGCTCCGCTCGCTGCTGGACCTCGGACTCCGCGAGCTGGGCCGCGAGGGATCGGTGGCCGGCGCGAGCACCCTCGCCACCCAGATCGTGAAGTTCCGCCACTGGCCGGGGGGTCGGACGAGCGCCCCGATCGAGAAGCTCGAGCAGATGGCCTCGGCGTCGCTCCGGGCCTACTCGACGGGGGTGGACACCCGCGAGGCGCGCAGGGCGATCATCGTCGAGTACCTCAACTCGGTGCCGCTGGCGGCGAGCCCGGGCTTCGGCGAGATCGTGGGACTCGGCGACGCTCTCTGGGCCTGGTACGGCGCGGACTTCGCGTCCACGAACGAGGCCCTGCGCTCGCTGGAGGCGGGCGGCGACGTGTCGCCGGAGGCGGCCCTCGCCTACCGTCGCGTCTTGAGCCTCCTGCTCGCCCAACGGCTCCCGACCTTCTACCTGGCCCGTCCCGACGGACGTGCGGCGCTGGAGCGCCGCACGGAGCGGCACCTCCGGCTGATGGCGGAAGAGGGGGCGCTCTCCGGCGAGCTGGCGGAGGCGGCGCTGGAGACCGAGGCCGGGCTGCTGGAGCGGGCCCCCGAGCCGACGCCCGACACGGTGCCGGCCTCACGGAAGGTGGCCACCTCGCTCCGGTCCCGGGTCGCGACCCTGCTCGGGGTCGATCACCTGTACACGCTCGACCGCTACGACCTGGTCGTGGAGACCACCGTGGACGGGACGGCGCAGGCGGCGGTGATCGAGCGGCTGCGGAGCCTCTCGGACCCCGACACCGTTCGCGCCCTCGGCTGGAACGCCCCGCGCCTGCTCGGTGGAGGCGACCCGACCGACGTCGTCTACACGGTGCTGCTCCAGGAGCTCGAGGGGAATCGGGGCGCGGTCCGCGTGCAGGCCGACAACTTCCGCGGCCCCTTCGACCTCAACGAGGACGCCCGCCTCGAGCTCGGGTCGACGGCCAAGCTGCGCACGCTGATCACCTATCTCGAGATCGTGGAGCGGCTCCACGGCGAGCTCTCGGGCCTCCCGCCCGACAGCCTGCGCAGGGCGGCCGACGCCGACGCCGACGCGATCACGCGATGGGCCGCCGGGCGGCTGGCGGAGGCTCCGGGCACCTCGCTGGCCGACCTGCTCGACGCGGCCATGGAGCGAGGCTATTCGGCGAACCCCGCCGAGACCTTCTTCACGGGCGGCGGGAGCCACCGGTTCCGCAACTTCGACCGGACGTTCGACGACCGGGTCCTCTCCGTCCGCGAGGGCTTCGTCCACTCGGTGAACCTGGTCTTCGTCCGGCTGATGCGGGACGTGGAGCGCTTCTACCGCCACCGGGTGCCCGGCTCGACGAGCCGCGTGCTCGAGGACGTCGACAGCCCCCTCCGCCAGCGGTACCTGGAACGGTTCGCGGACCGGGAGGGGCGGATCTTCGTGAGGCGCTTCTTCCGACAGTACGAGGGGCTCCGGGGGAGGGACACGATCCTCGCGGAGCTGGTGGGCGGCAAGCGTCCGATCGCGATCCGCATGGCCCGGGCGTTCCGCTTCGTCGATCCCGCGGCGGACACCGCCGAGCTGGCGGCCTTCCTCGCGGCCCACGTGCCGGGCGAGGGCCCGGACCCGGATCGCGTGCGGACGCTGTACGAGGAGACCGACCCCGACGTGCACGACCTGCCGGACCTCGGCTACCTCACCCGGCTCCATCCGCTCGAGCTGTGGGTCGCCCGGCACCTGCACCGCGATCCGGAGGCTTCGCTGGAGGAGGTGCTGGAGGGAAGTACCGACGCCCGACAGGAGGTCTACGGGTGGCTCTTCCGGAGCGGGCGGCGGGCGGCCCAGGACCGCCGCATCCGCATCCTGCTCGAGATCGAGGCGTTCCTGGAGATCCAGCGGGAGTGGCGCGAGCTCGGCTACCCCTTCGCCAACGTCGTGCCCTCCTACGGCAGCGCGATCGGGAGCTCGGGCGACCGGCCCTCCGCGCTCGCCGAGCTCGTGGGCATCCTGCTGGCGGACGGCGTGCGGGTCCCGGCGGTGCGGGTCACCCGCCTGCGCTTCGCCCCGGGGACCCCCTACGAGACGGTCCTCGAGCGGGAGCCCGCCGCGCCGGAGCGGGTCCTCTCGGAGGAGGTGGCGTCGGTGGCGCGGCGGGCGCTGATCGAGGTGGTCGAGCGGGGCACCGCGGTGAGGGCGCGCGGCGCCTTCCCGTCCGGCGACACGACGCTCGCGGTCGGCGGGAAGACGGGGACGGGCGACAACCAGGTCCGGATCTTCGGGCCGGGCGGGCGGCTGGTCGATTCGCGCCCGCTCAACCGCACGGCGACCTTCGTCTTCACGGCCGGTGACCGCAGCTACGGGGTGGTCACCGCCCACGTGCCGGGACGGGTCTCCGAGCGCTTCGACTTCACCAGCGCCCTGCCGGTGCACGTCTTCCGGTGGCTGGCGCCCGTGCTGTCGGAGTCGGTCAGCCCCCCCTGAGCTGTTCGAGCTGGCGCTCGAGGAACCCGCGCGCCTCCTCGGGCGCGTGCTCCAGCGCCCGCTCCATCGCCTCCACCGCCGCTTCGGTGCGCCCGGCCCGCTGGCGCAGCCGGGCCAGCGCGAACCAGGTCCGGTAGGAGCTCGGGTGGTACTCGGCCTCGAGCTCGACCATGCGGACGCCGGCCTCCACGGACCCCTCGGCCGCGAGCTCGCGGCCGAGCTCGGCCAGCGGCCCCGCCTGGAAGTCGTAGGTGAAGCTCCCGTGGTAGCGCTCCCGCAGCTCGCGGTAGCGCTCGATCCCGGCCGTCGTCCCGGCCTCGCGGACCACCTCGCCGATCACGTCCTGGATCAGGCGCGGCTCCCGGGCCCCCCGGTGACAGGTCACGCACCGGACCTCGACCGCGTCCCACTCGAGCTGGGCCAGGTGGTCCCCGTTGATCGCCTGCACCATCCGCATCATGATGCGGGCGGTCCCCTTGTCGTCGTCCTCGTCGGAGGGGAAGTCGTATTCGCCGAGGTCGTCGCCCTCGCCCACGTGGCAGAAGGAGCAGCGGACGCCGAGGGCGTCGGTGAAGCCGGTCATGACGTCGCGGAGGCCGTCGGAGCCGATGTCCTCCGGCAGGACCTCGAGGTTCTCGGGCTCGTCGGGCCACTGGAAGCCCTGGGCCGCGAGCGGCGCGGCGACGAGCAGCGCGACGAGTGCCATCGACGTGGCCGTGAGGACCGCGCGGCGGATCATCGTTCGGACTCCTCGGTCGGGGACGTGGTCTCGGGCCGGCGGCGGTGCGCGTCGTCGTGCGCGGCCGGCGCGCGGGGGGGACGATGGCAGGGAGTGGACGCGAGCGCGAGGGACGACGGGAGGCGCGAGGGATGCTCGAGGGCTGGACGGGACGGATGCTCGTGGTCGGGGCCGTGCTCTTCGCGGCCGCCCAGCTCGTCCCCGTGGACCGGAGCAACCCTCCGGTCCGGACCACGATCGACGCGCCCGAGGAGGTCGAGCGCGTCCTGCGACGGGCCTGCTGGAACTGCCACTCCAACCAGACCGACTGGCCCTGGTACGCCTACGTGGCGCCGGTCTCCTGGTACACCACCGGCCACGTCCACGACGGCCGCGACGACCTGAACTTCACCGACTGGCCCGCCGGCGAGCCCGACGAGGTCGAAGACCTGGCCGAGGAGATCGGCGAGCAGATCGAGGCCGACGCGATGCCGCCCACGACCTACCGCTGGATGCACCCCGAGGCCCGCCTCGACGAGGAGGAGCGGCAGGTGCTGCTCGACTGGTCGATGGCCACCGGCGGCCTCGACCGCCTGCCCGGCGAGCTCCCCTAGCCCGGGCCCACGCCGGGCGACAGCGGGCGTTCCGACGCCCGGACCCGGGGGATGATCTCCTCGCGGAGCAGGCGGAAGAGCGCGCGGTCGGCGTCCCAGCGTCGGCGGCGGCGGTCCAGGTCGGTCGTGGCGACCACGGCCAGCTCCAGGTCGGGAACCAGGAACAGGTACTGGCCGCCGTAGCCCCAGGCGAAGCGGACCCGCTCCCCGGCCACCTCCCGTCCCCACCAACCGAGCCCGTACCCGTGGCCGTTCCAGGGCGAGCGGACCCTGAGCTCCAGGGAGCGGCGCACCCAGGACGCCGGCAGGATCCGCTCCCCCTCCCAGGTGCCCTCGTTCAGGTAGAGCTGGCCGAATCGGAGCAGCTCCGCCGGCGTGAAGGACATGTTGTTGCCGCCCAGGTAGTGGCCCGCCGGATCCCGGTCCCAGGGCCGGGCCGGGATGCCGAGCGGACCCAGCAGCTCGCGCGCGGCGAAAGTCCTGAGGTCGGTGCCCGCCGCGCGGGCGACTGCCACGCCCAGCAGGTGCGTGTTGCCCGTGCTGTACTCCCAGCAGTCGGCCGGCTCGCAGGTCATCGGACGCTCGAGCGCGAACCGGACCCAGTCCGGGCTCGACACCCAGGCCCCGTACGTCCCGAAGCTCGTCGTCTCGAGCCCGGCCCGCATCGAGAGCAGGTCGCCCAGCGTGATCCGCCGCTTGGCGGGCGACTCGATGGATCGGAAGTAGTCGGGGAAGAGCGTCGCGACGCGCTGGTCGGTCCCCTCCAGCAGGCCCTGCGCGATGGCGATGCCGACGAGCGCCGAGACCACGCTCTTGGAGGCGGACTTCACGTTGACCGGCTCGGACGCCCGCGTGTCGCCGTAGTAGCGCTCGGCGAGGATCCGGCCGTGGTGGGAGACCACCAGGCTGGCGACGGGGCCGATCTCGCCCACGCGATCCGCGACGGCGGTCAGGTCGGCGGGGAGCGGCGGTCCGGCCGGGAGCGGGGCGGAAGGGTCGTCGTGCCGAGACGGCTCGCCGCCGCAGGCTGCCAGCGCCAGGGCGGCCCCGGCCGCGAGCAGGACGGCGCTCCTCATCGGATCAGTCGAAGGGGTCGCGCAGCTCGCCCGCGATCGCCTCCAGCGCGTCGGTGGAGGTGACGATGCCCTCGACCCGGTCCCCGTCCGTGACGTAGGCCAGCTCCTGCTCCTCCGCCTGGAACCGGTCGATCGCCTCGGACACCGGGAGGTCGCGGTCGAACCGGAGCGGGCGCACCGCGAGCTCCTCCAGCGTCACGTCGCCCTCCCTCAGCCGATCGAGCTCGGCCAGCACCGCCGACAGGTACACCGTGCCGCGGACGTCGTCGAGGTCGTCGCGCACGAGCGGGAAGCGGTGGTGGCTGCCGTCGGACGCGCGGCGGAGGTTCTCCTCGAGGGGGAGCTCGGTGGAGAAGGCGACGACGCCGTCGCGGGGCACCATGATCTCGGAGACCGGGATGTCCTGGATCTCCAGGGCGCGCAGGACCTCCCGTCTCCGCTCCCGGTCGAGGTCGCCCCGGCTCAGCAGGCCGCGCAGCTCCTGACGGAGCTCCAGGAAGCTCGTGATCGGCCCCTCCTCTCCGTCCTCCTCCGCCTCGGTCCAGGAGCGGCTGATCTCGACGCCGAACAGGCCGAGGGTCGCTTTGGCGATCCCGTCGCCGAGCAGGATGACGGGCTGCATCAGCCTGGTCCACCACCAGAGCGCCGGCGAGAGCTTCTCCAGCACCTCGAGCGGCCGCTCG
>CAZEUW010000040.1:0-14305 GCA_964515425.1 uncultured Gemmatimonadota bacterium
AGACCGAGATGAAGGAGAAGAAGGCTCGGGTCGAGGACGCGCTCCACGCCACGCGTGCGGCCGTCGAGGAGGGCATCGTGCCCGGCGGCGGCGTCGCGCTCCGCTGGTGTCAGAGCGCCCTGGACGGATTCGAGGGCGACAACGAGGACGAGACGATCGGCGTGACGCTGGTCCGACGCGCCCTCGAGGAGCCCCTCCGGCAGATCGCCAACAACGCGGGCGCCGAGGGCTCGATCGTGGTCGAGCGTGTGCGCGAGAAGAACCAGCTGAACTGGGGCTACAACGCCGCCACCGGCGAGTACGAGGACCTCGTCAAGGCGGGCGTGATCGACCCCACGAAGGTGACGCGCACCGCGCTGCAGAACGCCGCGTCCATCTCCGGGCTGCTGCTCACCACCGAGTGCGTGGTGGTGGAGCACAAGAGCGAGGACGGCAACGGCGGCGGCCCGGGCGGTGGTGGTCCGGGCGGCGGCATGGGCGGCATGGGCGGCATGGACTTCTAGCACGCGGCCCACGGCCGCAGAGAGCGGGCGCGGCGGCCTCGCCGCCCGCCCGGCAGTTCGCGAGAGGCCCGGCTTCGTGCCGGGCCTCTTCGCGTTGGTGGGCCTCGCCCACGGTCAGGTGTGCGAGACGGGCGTGCGGGGAGCCACGGCGCGGGAACGCCCGCCCGACGCGGGGGTTCGTCCGAAGGGCGCACCGGGAGGCGAACGAGAGCACCGGGGGTGGGATGAGGTCCGATCGGATCGGGGGGTTCGGGAGGAGGTCACGGTGGACGCGGCGCTCGTCGGCGGCGCGCGGCCCCCTCCGCGTCGCGGCTTCGATCGCCGCCTGCGGCCTCCTGCTCGCGGGCTGCGGCGGCGGCATGACCGACGGCGGCGACCGGCCGGCCTCCCTCACGCGGCTCTCGCCGGCCGCCGACACCACGCTCGTGGGCGAGACGCTCGACCCGTCCCTCGCCGTCCGCGTCGAGGACGCGTCGGGGCAGCCGCTCTCCGGCGTGGACGTGCAGTTCGCGATCCTGAACGGATCCGGGACCCTCGATCCGCCGACCGCCGCCTCCGACGCCCAGGGGGAGGCGAGGAGCAGCTACACCGGCGGCAACGGGGCCGGCACCACCACGATCGAGGCCCGGATCCCGGGCTCCTCCGTCTCGCCGGTGAGCTTCGAGGTGGCCGTGCGACCGGCCGACGAGGTCCGCCTCTCGGCGGTGGGTGGCGACGGTCAGGCGGCCGAGCCCGGCAGCCAGCTGGCCTCCCCCTTCCGGGTGCGGGCCGTCACGCCCGTCGGAGCGCCGGCCGGCGGGGTGCGGATCGTCTGGACCGTCGTGGAGGAGCCGGCGGGCGGGGCGTCCGCGTCGCTCTCCTCCGACACGACCTTCACCGGGGAGGACGGCGAGGCGAGCAGCCTGCTCACCCTGGCCGGTGCGGTCGGAGACCACGCCGTGCGCGCGGTCGCGCCGGACGTGCCCGTCACCTCGTCGCCGGAGACGATACGCTTCGCCGCGACCGGGGATCCGGACGCGATCGGCGACGCGGTGATCGACTCGATCCGCCCTCTCCCCCTGACCGCGGCCGGGGAGGCGACCCTCTTCGGCAGCGGCTTCGCGCCGTCGGCCGACGACAACGCGGTCACCGTCGAGGGCGTGGACGCGGCGGTGCGCGAGGCTTCCGCCACGCGGCTGGCGATCGACGTGCCCGCCTTCGACGATCGATGCCTGCCGGCCCGTACGGTCGGGGTGCGGGTCGAGACCCCGGACGGACCGAGCAACGGACCGATCGTGGAGCTGACGCCCGCGGAATCGCCGCTGGAGCTGGAGCCGGGCGAGACCCGCGCGCTGACCACGGCGGACGAGGTGCGCTGCGTCCAGCTCGCGGCGGCCGGATCCGACCGCGAGTACCGCCTCCAGGTGCAGAGCGCCAGCCAGGCCTCGGGAGCGAACACGCCGATGCGGTTGATCGTCCGCTCCGGCGACGAGGCGGGCGCCACGCCCGAGGTGGAGCTCCTGCGATCGGGGCCCCCGGCCGCGACCTCCTCGCTCCTCGACGGCCGGTTCCGAGCGGACGCCTGGCACGCCCGCTTCCGGGAGAACGCGGTCCGGGAGGCGGTGCGCAGGGGGGCGCGTCCGGCGCGCCCGGGCCGCGTCGCGCCGGAAGGCCTCGAGCTCAGCCACACGAGCGCACCTCCGGTCGAGGGCGACACCCTCGAATTCGTCTACGCCGTCTCCGGCACGTCGGTCTCCTGCACCGACACGACGCGGGTGATCGGGGGCGTCGTCCGTGCGGTCGGCGAGCGGGTCGCCCTGGTCGAGGACACGCTGGCCCGGCAGGCGCGCGGCGCCTTCTCCGAGGCGGAGTACGACGCCCTGCGCGAAGACTTCGACGACGCGGTCTTCGCCACCGACAGCGCCTACTTCGGCGCGCCCACCGACATCGACCACAACGAGCGGGTGCTGGTCCTGATCACGCCGGAGGTCAACAAGCTCACGCCGGAGAGCAGCAACTCGCTCGTCACCGGCTTCTTCATCCCGACCGACCTGGCCGACGACGGCGACCCGGAGGGTGACGGCACCGGCGCGAGCGGCAGCTGTCCGACCAGCAACGAGGGCGAGATCCTCTACCTGCTCGCGCCGGACCGCGACGGCTTCTTCGGCGGCTCGAGCACCGGTCCGGAAGTCAGCACCGAGCGGGCGTTCCGGTCCGCGCGGGGAACCTCCGCGCACGAGCACCAGCACCTGCTCAACTCGGCGATCCGCCTCATCGTGGACGGCGGGACGTTCGAGCGCTCGCTGATGGACGCGTGGCTCGACGAGGGGCTGTCCCACGTCGCCGAGGAGGTGGTCGGCTACGAGGTCGCCGGGCTCGAGCCTCGCCGGAACCTCGGCTGGGACGACGTGGCGGGGGACGAGTCGGACCTCGAGGCGTTCTTCCTGCCCAACTTCCTGCGGCTGCAGGCCTACTGGGCGGGTCCGGCGAGCACCCGGGCGGTCGCGGTGAGCGACCCGGGCGGGACGGGGAGCCTCAAGGTCCGCGGATTCGCCTGGGTCTTCCTGCGCTGGCTGGCCGACCAGGAGGTGCCGGCGGGCGCCGGCGGCTTCCTGGGAGGACCGGCCGAGGAGGCCTTGTTCCGCGAGCTGGCCCGGGGCGGTCCCTCCCAGCTCACCGGCATCGACAACGTGCTTCGCGCGCTCGAGGTCGTCTCCGGGACCTCCACCGGGTGGGGCGAGCTGATCGCCGACTTCTCGCCGATGGCGCAGGTGGACGACGAGGTCGCCGGCGTCGCGGCCCGGCACACGCTCCCCTCCTGGGACGTGCGGGACTTCTTCCGGCGACTCAACGAGGAGTCCGACGAGGTGAGCGTCGACTTCCCGCTGGACGTGACCGAGCTCGGCTTCGAGACGGCCGCGTTCGAGTTCTCCGTCCGGGGGAGCGCGCAGCAGTACTTGCGGCTCGCGGGCTCGCCCCCCCACCCGGCGCTGTCGATCGAGCTGGCGAGCACGGCGGGCGGCCCGGTGCCCCCCTCGGCCGTGCCGCAGATCACGGTGGTGAGGGTACGATGAGGCGGGCCGCCCCGGTCCTGGCGGCAGCGGCGTTCGGGCTCGCCGCGGCCGGCTGCTCGGGCAACGACGCGCCGGAGGGCCAGTCCCCGGCCGCCACGGCCGCCGACAGCCTGGTGGGCGAGGTCCGCCGCGTCGGGAGCACGCCCTTCACGCGCACGGTGGTCGAGGGCGACACGGCCTCGATCACCGTCACGGGACCGCTGGAGTCCGAGCTCGCCCGCCTGTCGGGCGCGCGCGTCCGGGTCGTCGGCGAAGTCGGACGCGGCGACGGCCCGGGCCCCGCCCTCCGCGTGGAGCGGTACGAGATCCTCTCGGTGGACGGCGACGAGCCCCGCGTGGGGGTGCTCCGGCACGAGGCGGGGGCGGGCTACCGGCTCGAGGTCGCGGGCGGCGAGACGCTGCCGCTGCGATCGGTCCCACCGCGGCTCGGCGGCGCGGTCGGCGCGCGGGTATGGGTCGTCCTGAACGACGCCGGCGGCGTCCTCCGCTACGGAATCCTGCGGGAGCCCTGACCGGCTCTCCCCGACGCTGGCACGAGGCCGGCGCCGCGCCTACGTTGCCGGCCCTCCGCCGTTTCGCGCGACGGCCGTCGTCACAGCCTCCATCATCGACGGGTATGCGATGAGCGAAGACACGATCACGATCACCCTCCCCGACGGAACGGAGAAGCGCCTCCCGGACGGCGCCACCGCCCGGGAACTGGCGGAGTCCATCGGTCCGGGCCTCGCCCGCGACGCGGTCGGCGCCGTGGTCGACGGGGAGCTCCGCGACCTGGACCGGGCGCTGCCGGACGGCGCCGCCGTCTCGATCGTCACCCGCGACGACGAGGACGAGGACGCCCTCTACCTGCTGCGCCACTCGGCGGCCCACGTGCTCGCCACGGCGGTGCGCGACCTCCACCCCGACGCGGGCATCGGCTTCGGACCGCCGATCGACGAGGGCTTCTACTACGACTTCGACGTGCCCGAGCCCTTCACCCCCGAGGACCTCGAGGCGCTGCAGGAGCGGATGGCCGAGGTCGCCGAGGCCGAGCATGCCTTCGAGCGGGAGGAGGTCGACCGGGAGGAGGCGCGCCGCCTGTTCGCCGACGACCCGCTCAAGCTGGAGCGGCTCGCCGAGATCCCCGAAGGGGACACCATCTCGGTCTACCGGGACGGGCCCTTCGTCGACCTCTGCCGCGGGCCCCACGTGCCCGACACGGGCGAGGTGCGCCACTTCGAGCTCACCAGCACCTCGGGCGCCTACTGGAGGGGCGACGAGTCGAACCCGATGCTGCAGCGGATCTACGGGACCGCCTACTTCAGCGACCGGGCCCTCGAGGAGCACCTCCGGCGGCTCGAGGAGGCCCGGGAGCGCGATCACCGCAAGCTGGGACGGGAGCTGGGCCTGTTCAGCTTCGAGGAGGAGATCGGGCCGGGCCTGGTGAACTGGCACCCGAAGGGGGCCCGCCTCCAGATGGAGCTCCGCCGCTGGATCGAGGACATGCTCGACGACCAGGGCTACGAGTTCGTCTACACGCCCCACGTCACCAGCGAGGAGCTGTTCGAGCGCTCGGGGCATCTCGAGAACTACGCCGAGAACATGTATCCCCGGATGGAGGGGGAAGGGGAGGGCGAGGCCTACCGGGTCAAGCCGATGAACTGTCCCGGCCACACGATGATCTACGCCGCCGAGCAGCGGAGCTACCGCGACCTGCCGATCCGCCTCTCGGAGATCGCCAACGTCTACCGCTACGAGCGCTCGGGTACGCTGCACGGCCTCCTGCGCGTCCGGATGCTGACCATGGACGACGGACACGTCTTCTGCACGCCCGAGCAGGTCGAGGGCGAGATCTACACGTGCCTCGACCTGTTCGACGAGGTCATGGACACCCTCGGCCTCGACTACCGGCTCGACCTCTCCACCCGACCGGAGAAGCGGATCGGGTCCGACGAGGTGTGGAACGACGCCGAGGCCTCGCTGCGGGACGCGCTGGACCGCGTCGGCCGCGAGTACGGCGTGGACGAGGGCGGCGGCGCCTTCTACGGCCCCAAGATCGACGTCAAGTTCCGGGACGCGATCGGCCGCGAGTGGCAGGGCGCGACCATCCAGCTCGACTTCAACCTCCCGGAGCGCTTCGATCTCGAGTACGTCGGCTCGGACAACGCCCCGCACCGGCCGGTGATGATCCACCGGGCCGTGTTCGGGACGCTCGAGCGCTTCACCGGCTTCCTGATCGAGCACTTCGCGGGCGCCTTCCCGACCTGGCTCGCGCCCGTCCAGGCGAAGGTGCTGCCGATCACCGACGAGCACGTCGAGGGCGCGGCCGGGATCCGGGACCGCCTGCGGGAGGCAGGCGTACGGGTGGAGCTGGACGACCGATCGGACACGCTCAGCTACCGCATCCGCGACGGCGAGCTGCAGAGGGTGCCGTACCTGCTGGTGGTGGGAGACCGCGAGCTGGAGGCCGACACCGTCGCCGTGCGGCGGCGCGGCGCCGACGAGAAGCAGCGGGTGACGCCGGTCGAGGAGTTCGTCGAGCGGATCACCGGGGAGATCGAGGCCCGGAGCCTCGGGCCCTGAACGGCGGCCCGCGGCGGCACCTACGATGCATGTCAAGTCACTCCTAAATAATGATATAGGCGCGTGACCATCGAGCGATTCATCAACCATCACTACCGCCACTTCAACGCGGGCACCCTCCGGGAGGCCGCCGACGCCTACGAGCGTCACCTCGAGGGCGGCGGCGCGATGATGGTGACCCTGGCCGGCGCGATGAGCACGGCCGAGATCGGCCGCTCGCTGGCGGAGATGATCCGGCGCGGGAAGGTGCACGCGATCACCTGCACGGCGGCCAACCTGGAGGAGGACCTCTTCAACCTGGTCGCCCACGATCACTACGTGCGCGTCCCGGACTGGCGGAACCTCACCCCGGCCCGCGAGAAGGAGCTGGAGCGGCGGGGCCTGAACCGCGTGACCGACGTCTGCATCCCCGAGGAGGCCGCCTTCCGTGCCATGGAGGACGAGCTGATGGCGGTGTGGCGGGAGGCGGACGAGGCGGGCGAGCGGCGCTTCCCGCACGAGTTCCTCTGCGCGCTCCTCCGCGACGGACGGCTCGAGCAGCGCTACCAGGCCGATCCCGAGCACTCGTGGCTGCTGGCCGCGGCCGAGCGGGAGCTGCCGCTCTTCGTGCCCGGCTGGGAGGACTCGACCCTCGGCAACGTCTTCGTCGCGCACGTGATCGAGGGCGACCTGAGCGGCCACGGCCTCGTGCGGTCCGGCCTCGAGTACATGGACGCCCTGGCCGACTGGTACTGCCGGACCACGATGGGCCGCGGGGTGCGTCAGCTGGAGCCGGTGGAGGCCGACGAGGGCGAGGACGCCGTCGACGCGCGCACCGTCCCGCCGGCCGAGGCGGAGAGGACGGTCGGCTTCTTCCAGGTGGGGGGCGGCATCGCCGGCGACTTCCCGATCTGCGTGGTGCCGATGATCCACCAGGACCTCCGGCGACCCTGTCCCTACTGGGGCTACTTCTGCCAGATCTCGGACTCGACGACCAGCTACGGCTCCTACTCCGGCGCGATCCCCAGCGAGAAGATCACCTGGGGCAAGCTGGACGTCGACACCCCGGCCTTCGTGATCGAGTCGGACGCCACGATCGTCGCGCCGCTCGTCTTCGCGCGGCTGCTGGGATGGTGAGCGGGACGATGTCGAAGACCCTCGCGCAGCGGGAACGGGAGATCCGCCGGCGGCGCACCTTCGCGATCATCAGCCACCCGGACGCCGGCAAGACCACCCTCACCGAGAAGCTCCTCCTGTACGGAGGCGCGCTCCACCTGGCCGGCTCGGTCAAGGCCCGGAAGGCGGCGCGCCACGCCACCTCGGACTGGATCGAGATGGAGAAGGAGCGGGGCATCTCGGTGACGTCGAGCGTCCTCCAGTTCGAGTACGAGGGCTTCCGGGTGAACCTGCTCGACACGCCGGGTCACGCCGACTTCTCCGAGGACACCTACCGGACGCTGGTGGCGGCCGACAGCGCGGTGATGCTGCTCGACAACCGGAAAGGGGTGGAGGAGCGCACCCGCAAGCTCTTCAAGGTCTGCGAGCGGCGCGACATCCCGATCTTCACCTTCGTCAACAAGTGCGACCGGGTCGGGACCGACCCGCTGAAGCTGCTCGACGACGTCGAGCAGGACCTGGGCATGACGTGCTATCCGCTCACCTGGCCGATCCTCGACGGGCCCGACTTCCTGGGCGTCTACGAGCGGCGAACCGGCTTCGTCCACCTGTTCGAGAAGGGGGAGCACCACGGACAGGAGCGGGTGGAGGAGACGGCGTTCCCCCTCGACGGCGAGGAGGCGGTCGAGCAACTGGGGCCCGACCTGGTCGAGAAGGTGCGCGAGGAGGCGGAGCTGCTCGAGCTCGCGGGCGCGGTGTGGGACGAGGACGCGTTCGAGCGCGGCGAGCTCTCCCCGACCTTCTTCGGGAGCGCCCTGACGAACTTCGGCGTCGAGATCTTCCTCGAGCAGTTCCTCCGCATGGCGCCGGCGCCCCGGCCCCGGCCCTCCGACCGCGGGCCGGTGGAGCCGAGCGGGGACGACTTCACCGGCTTCGTGTTCAAGATCCAGGCGAACATGGATCCCAACCACCGGGACCGCGTCGCCTTCATCCGGATCTGCTCGGGGGCGTTCGAGCCCGGGATGGAGGTCACCAACGTGCGGTCCGGCCAGACCGTGCGGCTCGCGCAGCCGCGGAAGTTCCTGGCGCGGGAGCGGGAGTCCGTGGACGAGGCGTGGCCCGGCGACGTGGTCGGCGTGCTCGACCGCGGCGACCTCCACATCGGCGACACCCTCTCCGAGGACGGCGACCTGACGTTCGGGGGCATCCCCCGCTTCTCGCCCGAGCACTTCGCCCGTGTCCGGGTGCCGGACCCGCTGCGGCGCAAGCACCTCGACAAGGGCCTCCAGCAGCTCTCGGAGGAGGGGGCCGCGCAGGTCTTCTACGAGGGATCGCGCGCGGGTCCGTCGCCCATCGTCGGCGCCGTGGGCGTGCTCCAGTTCGACGTGCTCGTCCACCGCCTCGACACCGAGTACGACGTGGACGCCCGCCTGGAGTCCATGCCCTACTCCCGGGCCCGCTGGGTCGAGGGTGACGAGGAGACGATCCGGCGGATCGCGTCCGGCTACGGCCGCAAGCTCGTGTACGACTCGAAGCAGCGGCCGCTGCTGCTGTTCGAGAACGACTTCTCGATGCGCCGGACGATGGAGGACGCCCCGGACCTCGACTTTCACGAGGTGGCTCCCGGGACGCCGGTGGAGTGAGCCGCCGGAGCCCGCGACCGCGTTGACGGTACCGGGACTCCGAGCTAGCTTGGCGGGCTCCCCGGAGCGCGGGCCCGGCCATGCCGCGACGAGGTGGAACGGAGCCGGGTGCGAGGCGTATCGACGGGCCGGGCGTCGCTCGACGCCGCGCCGGAGGTCCAGACCGAATCCAATCCAGGCAGGGACCCGACAGATGCCGAAGATGAAGACCAACCGGTCCGCCGCGAAGCGGTTCAAGAAGACCGCCAACGGGAAGTACAAGCGGTACAAGGCCGGGATGACCCACAACAGCGGCAAGAAGAGCGCGAAGCGGAAGCGGCACCTCCGCAAGCCCACGACGGTCTCCAACGCGGACCACAAGCGGGTGAAGCGGCTTCTCGCCGGCGGCTGAGGACGACACCTCGGAGCCGAGCCGCGACTACGAGATCCAGGGTATCGGGAGACGACGATGACGCGCGTGAAGAACAGCGTGGCCACCCGCAAGCGCCGCAAGAAGGTGCTCGAGGAGGCCAAGGGTTATTTCGGTGGCCGCAAGAACCTCTACCGTCCCGCCAAGGACACGGTGGAGAAGGGGTGGCAGCACGCCTACCGTCATCGCCGTGAGCGCAAGCGCGACTTCCGCCAGCTCTGGATCGCGCGCATCAACGCCGCCTCGCGCGAGCACGGCCTCTCCTACTCGCGGTTCATCCACGGCCTCGACGAGGCCGGCGTGGAGCTGAACCGGAAGGTCCTGGCCGACCTCGCCGTGCGCGAGCCCGCCGCCTTCGAATCGCTGGCCCGGATCGCGGAGGAGCACATCCGTTGACCGAGGGAGGCGTCCCCCTGCTGGAGCGCCTCTCGGACATCGAGGACCGGGCACTCGAGGCGATCCGCTCGGCCTCGGACGCCGACGAGCTGGAGGCTGCCCGGATCGAGTTCCTCGGCCGCAACGGCCGCCTCGCCGAGGCGCTGGGCCGCATCGGCGACCTCGACCCGGAGGATCGGCCCGCCGCCGGCAAGAAGGGCAACGAGGTCAAGGCCCGTCTGGAATCGGCCCACGAGGAGCGCGCCGACGCCCTCCGCCGCGACGCCCGACGGAGGGCCGCCGAAGAGCGCGACCTCACCCTCCCGGGCCGTCGCCGCTGGCGCGGAACCCTTCATCCCGTCACGCAGGTCGTCGACGAGATCTGCGAGATCTTCCGCGGGCTGGGCTTCACCCGGGTGACCGGTCCCGAGGTGGAGACCGAGTGGTACAACTTCACGGCCCTCAACATCCCCCTGGACCACCCGGCGGCCGACGAGCACGACACGTTCTACCTCGACGAGAGCGTGGTCCTCCGGACGCACACCTCCCCGATGCAGGCACGCGTGATGGAGAAGCACCGGCCCCCGATCCGGATCGTCGTGCCGGGCCTCTGCTACCGGCGGGACAGCTGGGACCCGACCCACTCGCCCGCCTTCGATCAGATCGAGGGGCTGGCCGTCGACGAGGGGATCGACTTCGTCGAGTTCCGCTCGGCCATCGACCACTTCGCGCGCCGCTTCTTCGGCTCCTCGACGCGGACCCGCTTCCGACCGGGGTTCTTCCCCTTCACAGAGCCCTCGGCCGAGGTCGACGTGAGCTGTCCGATCTGCGAGGGCGACGGCTGCTCGACCTGCTCGCGGACGGGATGGATCGAGATCATGGGCGCCGGGATGGTCGATCCGGCGGTCTTCGAGGCCGTCGGCTACGATCCGGAGCGCTACACGGGCTACGCCTTCGGCATGGGGCCCGGCCGCATCGCGATGATCCGGTACGGCATCCCGGACCTCCGGCTCTTCTATCAGGGGGACGTGCGGTTCCTCGAGCAGTTCGGGGCGTGAGGGCGGTGCGATGAACGTCTCCGTCCGGTGGCTCCGCGCCCTGGTGCCGGGGCTGGCGATCGAGGCCGACGAGATCGCGGAGCGGCTCAGCGCGACCGCGGTCGTCGTCGACGAGGTGGTCGAGGTCGGCCACGGGCTGGAGGGCCTCCGGGTGGCCCGGGTCGAGGAGGCCCGGCCGCACCCGAACGCGGACCGGCTGACCCTCTGCCGGGTCGACGCGGGCGACGGCGACGCCGTGGACGTGGTCTGCGGCGCGCCCAACGTCGTCGAGGGGGCGCTCTACCCCTACGTGCCGCCGGGCGCCACGCTGCCGGGCGGACTCGCGATCGAGGCGCGCTCGATCCGCGGCGAGGAGAGCCACGGGATGCTCTGCTCCGAGGAGGAGCTCGGGCTGGGGCGCGACGCCGCCGGGATCCTGCGGCTGGACGACCGGCTCGAGGCCGGGCAGCCGCTGACCGAGGCGCTGGAGCTCCCCGACTGGCGCCTCGTCCTAGACCTCACCCCGAACCGGGTGGACCTCGCGTGCCACGTCGGCGTGGCCCGGGAGGTCGCGCCGACCGGCACGGCCGGCATCGTGCTCCCCCGATTCGGGACCGAGTGGGATCCGGAGTGGGAGGTCCACGAATCGCGGGCCGAGGCGGCCGGCGTCTCGGTGGAGATCGAGGACCCGGACCGCTGCGACCGGTACCTCGGAGCCGTCGTCCGCGGCGTCGAGGTGGGCCCCTCGCCGGCCTGGCTCGCCTCCCGGCTGCGCGCGATCGGGGCGCGTCCGGTCAACAACGTCGTCGACGCCACCAACTACGTGCTCCACGAGCTCAACCAGCCGCTGCACGCCTTCGACCTCGAGCGGCTCCAGGGCCGCGACGTCCGGGTCCGGGCGGCCCGGAAGGGCGAGCGGCTCACGACGCTGGACGGCGTCGACCGGGAGCTGGTGCCGGGGATGACCGTGATCGCCGACGCCGAGGCCCCGGTCGGCCTGGCCGGCGTGATGGGCGGCGAGGACAGCGAGGTGACTCGTTCGACGACCGACGTCTTCCTCGAGTGCGCTTCCTTCGACCCGCGCGCGACCCGCCGCACCGCGGCGCGGGCCGAGCTCTCCACGGACGCCTCCTACCGCTTCGAGCGGGGGATCGACCGGAGGGGCCTCGAGGCGGCCCTGGTCCGGTGCGTCGAGCTCGTGCTGGCGGTGGCCGGCGGGCGCGCCGCGGCGCGGGGCCTCATGGTCGGAGGCCCGCGGCCGGAGCCCCGCGTCGTCGAGCTCCGCCCCTCCCGGGTCGAGCAGGTGCTGGGTCGCGGCTTCGGGCCCGGCGAGCTCCGGCGGCTGCTCGACCCGATCGGGTTCGAGGCGTGGGAGGACGTGGACGACCGGGGCTCGGCGGTCATGGCCTGCCGCGTGCCCGGCTGGCGGGACGACGTCACCCGGGAGATCGACCTCGTCGAGGAGGTCGCGCGCCGGCACGGATACGAGGCGTTCCCGGCGGAGGACCGTGCCTTCCGGCCCTCGCGCGTCCCGGACGACCCGCAGTGGCTCCGGACGCGCCGGGCTCGGGACTTCCTGGTCGGCCGGGGATTCATGGAGGCGCGGTGCTCCCCCCTCGTGACGGAGGAGGAGGCCGACCCGCGCCGCCCGGTGCGGCTGCCGAACCCCCAATCGGAGGAGGAGAGCCACCTCCGGGGCAGCCTCGTGGCGACGCTGCTGCGCCGGCTCGAGCACAACTGGGCGCGCGGCCAGCGCGACGTGCGCCTCTTCGAGGTCGGGACGACCTTCCGGCGCGAGGAGCGCGTCGAGGATCCGGGGGACGTGATCGCCACCTTCGGCGAGGAGCGACGGGTGGCCGCGGTCTTCACCGGCCGTCGGCGGCCCGAGCACTGGGAGGGCGACGTGCCGGCCTTCGACGTCTGGGACCTGCGGGGGCTGTGCGAGGACGTCGCGGCCGAGCTGTGCAGGGCGGAGGTCTCCCCGGCGACCGGTGAGGACGACGAGCCGCTGGTCGCCCGCTTCGCCGGGTCGCGCTGGACGGGGTCGGAGCGGTTCGGGCTCGTCCGGTCCGGGACCCCCGTGGGGATCGCCGCCCGCGTCCACGCCGAGGCGGTCGACGCGCCGCCCTGGGCCGACGCCGTCTGGGGCCTGGAGCTGCGGCTCGACGCGGTGCAGGTGGAGGGGCACGCTCGCTACCGCGAGGTGTCGGAGTTCCCGGCCGTTCATCGGGACCTGGCACTCGTCGTCCCGGCCGGCGAGCCGGCTTCGGCGATCGGGCGGACGCTCCGGACGGCGGCCCCGGAGCTGCTGGAGCGGGTGTGGCTGTTCGACGTCTACGAGGGCGAGGAGATCGGGGCCGACCGGCGGAGCCTCGCGTTCCGCTTCCGCTTCCGGGCCCCGGACCGTACCCTGGAGGACGCGGAGGTGGAGCGCGCCATGGAGACGATCACCGAGGCCACGCGGGAGGCGCACGATGCCCGGGTCCGAGGCGGCTGACGACGGTCCGATGTCGGAGCTCGACGCCCTCGAGGAAGCGGTGCGCGACCTCGTGGAGCGGTACGTCGAGCTGCGGGACCGGATCGACGACGCCGAGCGGTCGCGCGAGCGGCTCGAGAAGGCGATGGACGGGTCGGGGGACGGCGACGGCCCGGGCGCGCTGGAGCGGCTCGAGCGGCTCGGCGAGGAGAACCAGCGATTGCGCGACACCATCGAGACCGCCCGAGACAGGGCGGAGCGCATCCGCAGCCGCCTGATCATGATGGAGGACGAGGTGTCCTCGTGAGGAGGAGCGCACCGTGAGCGAAGGCAAGCAGCCCGTGCGGGTCACCATCTTCGGGGAGGAGTACACGCTCCGCTCCGAGATGGACCCCGAGTACACCCGGGAGTGCGCCCGCCACGTGGACGAGGCGATCCAGGAGGCGCACGTGGGGTCCCACGTCACCGAGCCCCACCGGGCCGCGATCCTCGCGGCCCTGGAGATCACCGACCGGCTCTTCCGGGTCCGCGCCGAGCGCGACGAGCTCCGCGAGGAGGTGCGCGAGCGGGTGGGCCGCCTCCGGCGCGAGGTCGAGGAGGCGCTCGAGCCGTAGCCGACCGGGGTTGCTTGCGTCGCCGAGTCGGCGGGAGCAACTTCGGAGTCGACGCGACACCCGGGTCCGTGCGACTCGCCGGCGGACGAGCGGATCCGCCGGCTTTCGTCGTATATAGATCTTCGGAGTCCATCCTATGACCACCATCGCCCTCGTCGCCGCGGCGGCGGTCCTCCTGATCGGAGGCCTGGCCGCGGGACGCACCTGGGAGCGGCGCCGTCGTCGGCGAGAGCGCGGCGCCGCTCGGAGCGAAGCCGAACAGATCGTCTCGGAGGCCCGCGAGGAAGCCGACCGCCTGCGGCGGGAGGCCGAGCTGGAGGGGAAGGAGCGGGCCTACCAGCAGAAGCTCGCGTGGGAGGAGGAGGCCCAGGAGCGGCGCTCCGAGCTGAGCGAGACCGAGCGCAGGCTCGCCGAGCGCGAGGAGCTGCTGGACGAGAAGCTGTCGGAGCTCGACCGGCGTCAGGCGCGCCAGGAAGAGCGGATCGACAAGCTCGAGGCCCGCGAGGAGCAGCTCCGCGAGCGCGCGGAGACGCTCGAC
>CAZEUW010000041.1:0-13691 GCA_964515425.1 uncultured Gemmatimonadota bacterium
CGGGGGAGAAGTTCACCTACGAGTTCGAGGCGAAGCCGGCCGGGCTCCACCTCTACCACTGCCACGCCATCCCGCTGAAGCGGCACATCCACAAGGGGCTCTACGGGACCTTCATCGTGGACCCGGCCGAAGGCCGCGAGCCGGCCCGCGAGATGACGATGGTGATGAACGGCTTCGACACGAACTTCGACGGCGAGAACGAGGTCTACGCGGTGAACACCGCCGCCTTCTACCATCAGCACAACCCCATCCGGGTGCCGGTGGGGGAGACCGTGCGGGTGTTCCTGGTGAACATCACCGAGTTCGACCCGATCAACTCCTTCCACCTGCATGCCAACATGTACCGGCTCTACCGGACCGGGACCCGACCGGAGCACTACGAGCTCACCGACACCGTGGCGATGTGCCAGGGGGAGCGCCACGTGCTCGAGTTCGAGTTCGAGAATCCCGGGCTCCACATGTTCCACGCGCACCAGAGCGAGTTCGCGGAGCTCGGCTGGATGGGCTTCTTCGACGCCGTGGAGGGGCTGGCCGCCGACGAAGGCGTGCCGGTCTACCGTTATGGCTGACCGGGACGGGGGGGAGGCCGGCCGGCCACGGGAGACCGCCGACGGCGGGGGCGAGGGCGGCGGCGACGACACCGCCCGCCTGTGGCTCTACGGCCTGCTGCCGATCTTCCTGATCGCCGGGGTGCTGGCCGTCTTCACCTGGACCGATCCGATCGGCCACCTCGAGGACCGTTTCCCGCCGGTCGAGGAGCTCACGATCGACCGGGTGACCTTCCCCGAGCCCGGGCGGATGAACGTCCACGTCGTGAACGGCGGCCCCGAGCCCGTCACGATCGCCCAGGTCATGGTCGACGAGGCCTACTGGGCGCACGAGATCTCCGGCCCCCGCCGCGTGCCGCGGCTCGGGAGCCGGGTCCTCACGCTGCCCTATCCCTGGGTGGAGGGCGAGCCCCACGAGGTCGCCGTCGTCACCTCCACCGGCCTGACCTTCACCCACGAAGTGGAGGTGGCGACGCGGACGCCGGAGAGCAACCTCGAGTACCTGAAGACCTTCGCGCTGCTGGGCGCCTACGCCGGGGTGGTGCCGGTGCTGATCGGCCTGCTCTGGTTCCCCTTCCTGCGCAGGATCTCGCGGCGCTGGCTCCACTTCTTCCTGGCCTTCACCGTGGGGCTGCTGATCTTCCTGGGCGTGGACGGCCTCGCGGAGGCGCTCGAGGTCGCCGGAGAGCTCGCCGAGGCGTACCAGGGGGTGGGGCTCGTGGCGCTCGGGGTGCTGGGGGCGGTGCTGGCGCTGCGCGCCTTCGGGGGGATGCGGCGGTCCGTGGGCGAGGGCTTCGGCGACACCGCCGCCGGCCGGGTCCGCCTCGCCTACCTCATCGCGCTCGGGATCGGGCTCCACAACCTGGGGGAGGGGCTGGCGATCGGCTCGGCGTTCGCCACCGGCGAGCTGGCGCTCGGGACCTTCCTGGTGGTCGGCTTCGCGCTGCACAATACGACCGAGGGGCTCGGCATCGTGGCGCCGATGGCCTCGGACCGGCCCTCGCTGTGGCACCTCGCCGCCATGGGAGCCCTGGCCGGGGTGCCGACCATCCTCGGGGCGTGGCTGGGCGGCGTCTCCTACGACCCGGTGCTCACCACCTTCTTCCTGGCGCTGGGCGTCGGGGCGATCTTCGAGGTCGCGGCCGAGATCGGCGGGTTGGTCGCCCGGCGGCGGGAAGGCGGGCTGCTGACGCCGCTGAACGCGCTCGGCCTCGGCCTCGGCCTGGTGGTCATGTACGGCACGGCGCTGTTCGTGACGGCCTGACGGGCCGGTTCCGGGCCGGCCGAACCGTCTCCGCGGAGACGCGCGCCGACCCTCCGCGCGACCCTCTTCAGATCGATCTGCAGAGGGCGGCGAAAGGGTGGCCCCGACCCTCTTGAACTTCCGTTCAAGAGGATGGTGAGAGGGGAATCCGCCCCGCCCCCCTCGCACGGCGTTCAGCCGAACAGACCCCCGAGCCACTCCGCCACGACCCGCAGCTCCCGGCGGTCCGCCTCGCCGAAGCCGCCGACCCGGTCGCTGTCCAGGTCGAGCTGGCCGACGATCGCGTTCGAGCCCGGCTCGCGGATCAGGACCACCGCCTCCGAGCGCGTGTCGGGGCTGCAGGCGAGGTAGTTGTCGAGCTCCCGGACGTCGGTCACCAGCAGGTCGCGCTCCTCGGCCACGGCGGTGCCGCAGACGCCCACCCCGACCTCGATGCGGTCGTGCTCGGTGGGCGCGCCGACGTAGGAATGCAACACCAGCTCGTCGTCCTCGAGCAGGTAGACGCCCACCCAGTCGTAGCGCTCGTCGCCCGCCTCGATCTCCTCCACGGCGAGCCGGATGAGCTCGTCACGGGAGGCGCCCGCCTCCCGGCGCTCCTCCAGCGCCCGGACGATCGTCGCTCCGTCGATCACGCGGCGTCGCTTCCACCGCCGGGGCCCGACCCACCACCGGAACCCGACCCTCTGCCGGCTCCTGCCTCGCGCACGGCGTCGGCGCCCGAGCCGCCGCCGATCGCGGCCATGCCGGGCCCGGCGAGGACCAGCGTCACCAGCGCGCCGATCAGCAGCAGGTTGAGCTCGATGCCGCCCTGTCCGGGCCCGATCACGTAGAAGCCGTTCTCGGCGTGGACGAGGATGATCCCCAGCAGCATCTCGAATACGAACAGCAGCGCGAGGGGCGTCACCAGGAGGCCGACGATCAGCCCGAGGCCCCCGAAGAACTCGAGCAGCGTGACGATCCAGGCAAAGACCTCCGGGAGGGGGAAGCCGAGGGTCGAGAGAAAGTCCCCGGTCTGGACCACCTCTCCGCCGAACAGCTTCGGGGCTCCGTGGGCGACGAAGACCACACCGGTCACGACCCGCAGTACGGCGAGTCCCAGGGGCGGGTTGGGTCCGTCGGAACGCATGTCTCCTCCTCTTCGGGGCTGCTGTCGTTGCTTCGAGTGTGCCGTCGTCTCTTCGGGGCTGGCGCTTCCGTCGAGCGAGCACTCCTGACGCCGACGACCGCTACAACGTGGTTCGTCGCCTCCCCGTTCCCGCGCGGCCTCGTTCACCGCTCCGATCGGTCGCCGGACTCCCGCCGGTACCAGCCGTCCGGGCCTTCGGGCGGCTCCGACGCCTCGGGGGACGAGGAGCGCTCCCCCGACCGATCCACGCCGAGGTCGCCCGGACCGAACACGCGGACGCTGCCCTCCTGCACCCGGGCCTCCAGCGACTGGCGCACCCGGTCGATCACGGCGCCCCGGACCGGCCGAACCAGCAGGCTCAGGCCGGCCACGTCGGTCAACACGCCGGGCGTGACCAGGAAGGCGCCGGCGACGACCACCATGAGCGCGTGGAGCATCTCTCCGCCGGGTACGCGGCCGGCCCCCAGCTCGTCCTGGACCCGGCCCCACGTCCTGATCCCTTCGCGACGGGCCAGCGCGGCGCCCACGATCCCGGTGGTGACCACCAGGGCCACCGTCGGCAACACGCCCATCCACTCCCCGATTCGGATGAGGAGCGCCAGCTCCACGAGCGGAACGAGGGTGAACAGGAGGAAGAGGCGGCCGAACACGGGTCAGGCGTCCAGAGTGGGGGAGCGGCCGATGCCGGTCATCCGCGAGACGAAGCTCCGGTGGTCGGCGATCCAGCGGTAGGCGATCCGGGCGACCCCGCGCAGGATCGGGAGGGAGAGCAGGCACCCCGCCCAGCGCCAGCCCGGCAGCAACCGGAGGACGCGGGTCGCCGCCCGGGCGCCCTCGTGCCGCTCGCCGTCGGGGCCGACCAGCCAGGCGGACCGTTCGGCCCGGGCCCGGTCCAGCCCCGCCCGCTCGAGCACGCCCGGCTCCTGGAATGGCCGGGCCTCGACGAGGCCCTCCCGGTCGCGCTCCAGCACCCAGGCGGCCGAGCCGCGGCAGAAGCCGCAGTCGCCGTCGAAGACCAGGAGGTAGGGGGCGTCGGTCAGTACCCCATCGCCGCCCGCACCTTCTCGTCGATGCGGTCGGGCGTCCAGAAGGGCTTCCACACCAGCTTGACCTCCGCCTCGGTCACCTCCTCGACCGATTCGGCTTTGGCCTGGGCGCCGGACAGGATCTGCTCTCCGGCCGGGCAGCCCGGGCTGGTGAGGGTCATCGTGACGAGGGCCTGCCCGTCCTCGAACTCGACGTCGTAGACGAGGCCGAGGTCGACGATGTTGATTCCCAGCTCCGGGTCCGAGACGCCGCGGAGGGCCTCCCGGATCTTCCGGTGCACTTCCGAGGCCGGCTCGTCCGGGAGCCCGGCCTCCTCGCGGCTCATCCCTTCCTGATCGCTCATCGGCACCTCGCTGATGGTTCGTGGTTCGCGATCGGCGGCTCGCGTTCGGTCGTTCGCGCGGGGTCGATCGCGCGTGGCTCCTCCCCCGAACCTACCCCCCAGGGCCGGCGGTGTTGGCGCGTCGACGCCGATGCCCCGGATCCGGCGACGCCGCACGCCTCACACCGTCACGCCGCCGGCGTCCATCTCCTCGATGGGGGCGCGCGAGCGGACCGCCTCCCTGCACTCGTCCAGCGCGTCGTTGGCGTTGATCATCACGGCGGCGCAGACCCGCCCTTCCCCGTCGGCGCCGAACACCACGCACCCCTGCTGGGCCACGTCGTCGGAGAGCTCGCCGCGCCGCGCCGTCCGCTCGACGCTCGCGGGACGCCCGAAGACGTTGAAGCTGAGGTCGAAGGCTTCCGAGAAGAAGTAGGAGAGGTGATCGTACGGCTCGCGCTCGCCCGCCATGTTGCGGCCTGCGCGCCGACCCTGCGCCTTGGCGTGGTCCCAGTGCTCGACGCGGGTCGAGTCGCCGAATACGGGGTCGGGGAAGCGGGCCACGTCGCCCGCGGCGTAGACGTGACCGTGGCTGGTCTCGCAGAATTCGTCGACGACGACGCCGTTCCGCACGGCCAGGCCGGCCGCGGCCGCGAGCTCGTCGGCGGGGTCGATCCCCACGCCGATCACCGCCAGCCCGCAATCGAGCCGCTCCCCGTCGTCGAGGCGGGCCCCGGCGATCCGCTCGCGCCCCACCAGCTCGTCCACCGAGCGGCCGAGGCGGAAGTCGACCCCCCGCGACTCGTAATAGCGCTGCACGAAAGAGGAGAGCTCCGGCGTCAGCATGCGCGACCAGACGCGGTCCTCGACCTCGACGACGACCGGCTCGACCCCCAGCTCCGTGAGCGATGCGGCGAGCTCCATCCCGATGAAGCCGGCGCCGACGAGCAGGGCGCGATCGGTCTCGCCGGCCAGCGAGCGGAGCGTCTCCGAGTCGCCCGCGGTGCGCAGGGTGAGGACGCCCTCGAGCTCCGTGCCCGGCACCGTCAGCGAGCGGGGACGGCCGCCGGTGGCGATCAGGACGCGCTCGCCCCGGATCTCCTCCCCGCCCTCGGTGGTCACGACTCGCTCGGTCGCGTCGAGCGCCTCTACGCGGGTGCCCGACCGCAGCTCGGCGCTCGCCCGCTCCTCGTACCAGTCCCCCGGCTTCACGTGCAGGAGCTCGCGGGACGCCTCCGCCACCTGGAGGTACTCCTTCGAAAGCGGTGGGCGGTGGTAGGGCGGCTCCTCTTCCTCGCCGAGCACGACGATCGTCCCCTCGTCGTCGACCTGACGGATGCCCTCCACCGCGTTCGCGGCCGCGAGGCCGCCGCCGACGATCAGGTAGTCGAAGCTCTCCATCTGCCTGCCGGTCGCTGGATGCGTGGGAGACGGTCGGACCCTCCCACGGCGCAGGAGCCGTGCCGCTCGACCGTGCGGATCACTCGCTCGGAGGCCGCCTCCGACCCGGTGCCCGATCCCGTGCCCGACACGGCCAGCGGCGGGCGGAGGCCGGCGGTGACGTCAGCCGTCGGGGAGGCGGTAGAAGGTGACCCGGTCGGCGCCGTTCTCCGGCAGGGCCAGGATCGTGTCCCGGACCAGGAAGTCGGCGGGCCGCGAGAGGTCGGTCAGCCAGGGGACCCCGGCCCGCCACACCCGCCGCTCGCCCGGCTCGAGGTGCTGCAGGCGTCCACGCGCGTAATCGGTCACCAGCAGCCCGCCGTCGGGCGCCCGCTGGATCCCGTCCAGCCGCTCGAGTGCCGCCGATTCGGCGAGCAGCGTGACCGAGCTGTCGGCGTTGAGCGCCATCACCGTCCCCTCCCATCCGGCGACCAGCAGCAGCACGTCGCCCGGGAGGGAGTCCCCCCCGCGGTCCACGAGGAGGCCGTTCGGCGACCGCAGCGAGACGGTGGGGACGAGGCGCTCGCGCCCGGAGCCGTCGGGCGGGATCCGCCAGACCGCGTCCCGGCCCGTGTCGGAGACGTAGAGGTGGCCGTCGTCGGCGAGCGCCACGTCGTTGGGGAACCCGGCGTCCGGCAGCTCCAGGGTCCACCCGCCCGAGCCGCCGGTCAGGTCGAGCGCCACGACCCGGTCGCGGTCGACGACGTAGGCCCGGTCGCCGCGGACCGCGATGCCGGTCGGGGCGTCGAGGCGCACGGGCGCGTCGGGTCCCCCGAAGGCCCGACGGACGACCGAGTCGCCGCCGGCCGAGACCGCGGTCACGAATCCGGCGCCCGAACCCGCCTCGTTGCCGGCCTGGTTGGTGATCAGCCACCGCTGCCGTGCGCCGTCCCAGGCGACGCTCTCGGGGCCGTCGAGCGAGTCGACCCGGAAGAGCACGGCGAGCTCCGGCGGCCCGTCGGGGACGGGCCCGGTGTCGGCCGGGCCGCACGCCGCGAGCGGTGCGAGGAGCAGGACGGCCACACCGACCGGCAGCCGCCTCACGGGTTCACCGGGCGGATCTCGAGCTCGCTCACGGTGCCCCGGTCGGAGAGGCGGACGGCGGAGACCACCGCGTCGGCCACGACCTCGGGTCCGAGGATCTTCGAGCGGTCCGGATCGAAGCGGTCCTGACCGTCGAAGAAGGCAGTGTCCACCGAGCCGGGGCACACGGCCAGCACCCGGATCCCGTGTGCCCGGAGGTCCAGCATCATGCACTTCGACATCCCCAGCACGGCGTGCTTCGAGGCGGCGTAGACGCTGCCGCCGGCGAAGTGGTTCTTGCCGGCCAGCGAGGCCACGTTGACGATCACCCCGTCGCCCTCCTGCTTCATCTCCGGGACGAACGCCCGGCTCGTCAGGAAGACGCCCCGGACGTTGGTGTCGAAGACCGCGTCGTAGTCCGCGGGCCCGAGCTCCTCCACGGAGCCGAAACGCCCGACGCCGGCGTTGTTCACGAGGACGGAGACCGGGCCCATGTCGGCCAGCACGCGGTCGGCGAAGCGCTGGACCTCCTCCTCGCGGGAGACGTCGGTCGCCAGCGCGAGCACCTCCGCGCCGTCCGCGGCGAGTGCCTCGGCGGTCCGCCCCAGCGCCTCGGCGTCCCGGGCGCAGATCGCCAGCCGGCAGCCCGCCCGCCCGAGCGCGGAGGCGACCGCCCGTCCGATACCGCTCGTCGCGCCGGTGACCACCGCCACCCGGTCCATCAGCTCGTAGGTCATCGTGCCCTCGCCGTCACGCGTCCGCGGGACCGCCGACCCCGCCGCCCGCCTCACCGCCGTCGGCCTCCGACGACTCCCCGGCGTAGCCGATCGCCTCGCCCACGCCGGGCCGGAGGCCCGTGCCGCGGTCGCCCCCGGCCGCCTCCGGCTCCTCGCGCCGATCCCGGATCACGTCCAAGACACCGCCCAGCCTGCCGCGGATCCCGGAGCCGTGGCGGAGCCGCACGAGCGCCTCGGCCCACGCCTCCCGCTCGGCCCCCGGGAACCAGTGGAGCTCCCGCCGGAGGGGCAGCCGCGGCTCGGCCTCGCTCCGGGGACGTGCGAAGGCACGGAGGCCCTCCTCCCCGTGCGTGCGCCCGAACCCGCTCTGCTTCACGCCTCCGAAAGGGAGCTCGGGCAGCCCGTAGTTGGTGACGCAGTCGTTCAGCATCACGGAGCCGGCCTCGAGGCGGCGGGCCAGCGACCAGCCGCGGTCCCGGTTCCGGGTCCACACGTAGGCGTCCAGCCCGAAGCGCGTGCGGTTGGCGAGCTCGACCGCCTCGTCGTCGGAAGAGAAGGGCGTGACCGGCAGCACCGGCCCGAAGGTCTCCTCCCGCCACACCCGCATGTCGGGCGTGACGCCGGTCAGGACGGTGGGCTCGTAGAAGGTGCCCGGCCCCCGGCCGCGCTCCCCGCCGAGGCGCACCTCGGCGCCCTTTTCCCGGGCGTCGGCGACGTGCGCCTCGATCACGTCGAGCTGCTCGGGCCGGGTCAGGGGGCCGAGGTCGGTGTCGGCGTGGCGGCCGCCGACCGTCAGCTCGCCGGCCTCGGCGACCACCCGCTCCACGAAGCGGTCGTGGACGGCCTCGTGGACGAGCAGGCGCTCCACCGACTGGCAGATCTGGCCGGCGTGGAAGAACGCCCCCCACACCGCTCCCGACGCGGCCCGCTCGAGGTCGGCGTCCTCCAGGACGATCATGGCGTCCTTGCCACCCAGCTCGAGCACCACGGGGGTCAGGTGGCGGGCGGCGGCCTCCATCACCCTCCGCCCGGTGGCGACGCTGCCGGTGAAGGAGAGCACGTCGACCGGCGCGTCGACGACCGCGCGGCCGGTCCGGCCGTCCCCGGTGGCGACCTGCACGAGGTCGGGCTCCGGGAGCACCCGACCGGCCAGCTCCTCCAGCGCCAGCGAGCTGTAGGGCGTGAGCTCGGAGGGCTTCAGCAGCACCCCGTTGCCGGCGGCGAGGGCGGCGGCGGTGGCTCCGACCGATATCACGAAGGGGAAGTTCCAGGGCGTGATCACACCGGCGAGGCCGTACGGCTCCCAGGTGACCCGTCCCCGGTGCGTGCCGGGACCGAGGCTCCGGTGGCGGCGCGGCCCGAGGACGCGCTCCGCCTCGTCGGCGACCCAGGCCAGCTGGTCGCAGGCGGGGTAGATCTCGCCCACCAGCACGTCCACCCGGGACTTGCCGGTCTCGCGGCCGACCGCCTCTGCGACCTCGTCCATCTCGTCGACCACGGCCGCCCGCAGCTCCTCCAGCGCTTCCGCCCGCTCCGCGAGGGGCCGCTCCCGCCAGCTGCGTCCCGCGGCGCGTCCCCGCGCGGCCATCGCGGCCACCGCGTCGGGACCGTGGACCGGCACCCGGCCGATCTCCTCGCCCGTGTCGGGCGCCCGGACGGTGAGCGTCGAGGCCTCCCCGGCAGCGTCGCTCACTGCGAGCCCGTCCCGCCTCCCGCCGCGGTGTCGGGCACGCCGTCCGCCGCGCCCGAGTCGACGAACTCGGGGTCCGAGCTGCTGTGGTCGTGCACGATCCGCCATTCGTCACCCACACGGGAGAGCACGAGCGTGAAGGGACCGGAGCCGGTCACCTCGCCGCCCTCGTGGAGGACGTAGCGGGAGATGCCGAGGGCCACGTCCGGGCCGAGCGCGCGGACCCGGAGGTCCTCGAAGCGGAGGCTGTCCCGGTCGGCGCCCGGACGGAAGAGGGGCGCGTAGCGCTCGCGGATCGCCTCGAAGCCCACCCTCAGGCCGGAGCCCCCCACGTAGGTGGTCGCCGGGCTGTCCGCGTAGACCGCCATGAAGGCGTCGAGCTCCCCGGCGTTCCAGCCCTCCGCCGAGGCCTCCAGCATCGCCTCCACCCGGCTCCGGAGGTCCTCCGCGCTCCGGGCCTCGCGCAGTTCCTCGTTCTCGGCCGGCTCGATGCGGCAACCGCCGAGCCCGAGGGCGAGCAGGCCGAGGAGGACGAAGGCGAGGAGGGCGACGGGGAGGAGGGGCGTGCGGCGGATCGCACGGCCGCGGCCGGGAGCGCGCATCACGCCTCGCCGTCACCCGCGTTGCCGCCGTTCCCCTCGGAGGTCCGGCGACGGCGCACCGGCTCCCACTCCGTCTCGGCCACCCCCGAGCGCTCGTTGGCCGCACGCGCCAGGGTGAAGAGCAGGTCCGAGAGCCGGTTGAGGTAGGGCAGGACCACCTCGGCCAGCTCCTCGTCGTCGGTCGCCAGCCGCACGACGGCCCGCTCGGCCCGGCGGCAGACGGTGCGCGCGGCGTGGAGGTGCGCGGCGGTCGCGCTCCCGCCGGGGAGGACGAAGGCGTCCAGCTCCGGGAGCTCCTCGTCCAGCTCGTCGATCCACGCCTCGAGATCGTCGACCCGCTCGGCCGGGAAGTCCGGGACCCGTCCCGTCTCGCGGGCTCGCGCGGGATCGGCCGGGGCCAGCCGCGCGCCGACGGCGAAGAGGTCGTCCTGGATCCGCTTGAGGCGGTCGCCGTCGAGCACCCCCCGACCCTCGTCGTCGGTGGCCAGGGCCAGCCCCACCGAGGCGTTCAGCTCGTCCACGGTGCCGTAGGCTTCCACGCGGGCGTCCGACTTCGGCACCCGGACGCCGCCCAGCAGCCCCGTCTCGCCCTCGTCGCCGCGCCGCGTGTAGATCTTCATCGGGCTCGAATATACCCGCTCACAGGTGAGCGGACAGCCAGTGTCTGGGCCGTCCGGACAGGGCGTCGCGGACGCGGCGCTCGAGCCGGCGGACCCCGTCCGACCGCCGCGCGTCGACGCGCTCGATCTCGGCCTCGGTGCCGCGCTCGACCCGCACGGGCGCGCCGCCCGCCGCCTCCAGCAGGCGGCGGAACGCGTCCCCGCACTCGGCCCCTTCGTCGCGCCCGTCGGCGTCCCCGCCCCCGCCCCCTCCTCGGTATTCGACCCGGAGCCGTCCGCCGAGGAGATCGGCCTCGAGGCGGGCCGAGCGATCGTCGAGCCCGCGGAGGACGCGGTCGCCGACCTCCGCGACGCCTGCCCGGCCCGGGGCCAGAGCCACCCGCGTGTGGCGGAGGTCCCGGGACCGGCCGGCGGCCGGCTCCGGCGGGCGGGGCTCCCGGGTAGGGGCGGCCTCACGATCCCACGACCGGCCCTCGCCCGCCCGGGCACCCCGCTCGGCCGCCCACCGACGCAGCCGCTCCTCCCGGAGATCGACCGATCCCGTCGTCCCGAGCAGCCGGACCTCGATCGTCTCCTCGCCCGACGGGCCGATCCGCCAGAGCACCGCGTCGGGTCGGACCTCGGCGTCGAGGTCGGAGACGGCGATCCGGCCAGCGAGCGCCGCGAGGTCGCCCTCCTCGGCGTGGAGCGGGACGAGCCGGTCCGACGCCGGCGCCGGCCAGAGGCGGAAGGTCGCCCGGTGGACGACGCCCAGCGTGCCCCAGGAGCCGGCGACGGCCCGGGTCATCCCGTAGCCCGCGACGTCCTTCAGCACCGCGCGGCCCCAGCGGACCCGTTCCCCATCGTGCGTAACGAGCTCGCAGGCCAGCAGCTGACGGCGCAGGTCGCCGTGGCTCGCGTCGAGCGGACCCCACGGCGCGGCCGCCACGAGGCCGCCCACCGAGCGCTCGAAGGCCGTTCCGGCGAGCGCGCACCAGAGGCCGCGGTCGGCGAGCGCCTCGAGCAGCTCCGGGACACGCGTGCCCGCCTCCACGGTCACGGTCAGGTCGCGGGGCCGGACCTCGACCACGCCGGCCATCCGGGCCGTCGAGAGCACGTCGACCGGGGGCGTCTCCGCGGAGACGTCGGCGGCCCCTCTCCCGCCCTCGGCCTCCACCGCACGCCCGGTCGCGAGCAGGGGCGGGGCGTCTTCCGGCCGGTCGGAGAGCAGCGCCGCCAGCTCGTCGGCGTCGGCGGGGGCGTGTCGGGCCATCGGCTCAGCCCCCGCCCGCGTCGGGGAACACCTTGCCCGGGTTGCAGCGCCCCGCGGGATCGAAGGCGGCCCGCACGGCCCGCTGCAGGTCGAGCTCCGCCGGGCCGTACAGGAGCGGCATGAGGTCGCGCTTGTCCAGCCCCACGCCGTGCTCGCCCGTGATCGTCCCGCCCGCCGCGACGCAGAGCTCGGCGATCTCGTGGGTGGCCGCCTCGACCTCCGCCCGCTGCTCGGGGTCGGAGCCGTCGAACAGCAGGTTGGGGTGGAGGTTGCCGTCGCCGGCGTGGAAGAAGTTCACCACCCGCAGCCCGTGCTCCTCGCAGATCTCTCGCACGCGGGGGAGCACCTCCGGCAGCGCGCTCGGCGGCACCGTCATGTCCTGCACCAGGACGTCGGGGGCCAGCGGCTCGAGGGCGTGGTAGGCCTCCCGCCGCGCCTTCCAGAGACGCGCCCGCTGGCCCTCGTCCGCCGCGGCCAGCACGTCCCGGGCGCCCGCCTCCATCAGCGCTTCCCCGGCGGCCATCAGCTCGGCCTCGGCCTCCTCCTCGAACCCCTCGGTCTCGACCAGGAGCGCCGCCGCGACGTCGGTCGGCAGGCCGGCGGCGTGCGGCGACGACTCCACCGCCTCGAGCGCCGGGCCGTCCATCAGCTCCAGGGCGACGGGGACCGTCCGCGACAGGATGCCGCTCACCGCCGCGGCAGCGTCCTCGAGCCGGTCGAAGAGCGCCAGGGCGGTGCGGACGGCCGGCGGCCGGGGAACCAGCCGGACCTCGATCCGGGTGACCATCCCCAGCGTGCCCTCCGAGCTCACGAAGAGCCCGGCCAGGTCCATCCCGCCGTCCTCGCCGCGGCCGAGCTCGAGCCGCTCGCCGGAGGGGAGGACGACCTCGAGCCCCAGGACGTGGTCGGCGGTGACGCCGTGCCGCAGACAGTGCGGCCCCCCGGCGCCCGTGGCGACGTTGCCGCCGATCGAGCTGAACTCGTGGCTCGCCGGATCCGGCAGGTAGCGCAGGCCGTGCGGCTCGGCGGCCGCGTCGAGGTCCGCCGTGATCACGCCGGGCTCGGCCACGGCGCGCCGGCCCTCCGGGTCGACCTCCAGGACGCGATCCATCCGCTCGGTGCTGACCACGACCGCTTCGCGGGGGACCGAGGCGCCCGCGAGGCCGGAGCCAGCGCCGCGCGGGACGATCGGGAGCCCCGCCTCGTCGAGCAGACGGAGGCACTCGGCCAGCTCCTCGGCCGAGGTCGGCCGGAGGGCGGCGAGCGGCGTGCCCGGGTCGAGCGGGAACTCGTCGTTCCGATACGGGAGGAGCCGCTCCGCGTCGACCACGACGGCCTCGTGCCCGAGCAGCTCCCGCAGACGCGCCTCGAGGTCCGGGGGGAGGGAGCGAGCGGGCTCGTCCGGGGTGCGGGGGGCTCCGGGGCTCATGCGGGGCAGGCTAGGGGGGCGGCAGGGCCGTCGGCAAGCGCCCGCATCGCCCGGAACACTCCGTCGCTGTCGGGTATTCGCTTGGTGCGCGGAGGGATCCGACCGTGTCCGATCCGCCGCCGGCGATCCGGGTTGACATCCCCGATCGGCCGAAATATGCTGAACGGTCCGGCGCGGGGTGGAGCAGTCTGGTAGCTCGTCGGGCTCATAACCCGAAGGTCGCGGGTTCGAATCCCGCCCCCGCTACTTCGCTCGAAGCATCACGTCCCCCGTCCGAAACGGCGATGACGATCCGATTCGCGCTCGCCAGAGAGTTCTACAATGCCGAGCGCCGCGCCCGTTTCTGGCGCGGAGCCGCGGCGGAGGGTGGCGAGCGAACCGGGTAAGGCGGAAGCTGAGCCAGCGAGCCTCGCGCCCCGCCCCGCGGACCACGCCGGGCGGGGCTTCGTTTTGCGCTGATTGACAATTCGATCGGGTCCGCACGTCGGGTCGGGCGTCCAAGGGGCGGTCCGGACCCGGTGCAGGTGACCGGACGATCCGGGGTAGCTCAGTGGCAGAGCGGGTGGCTGTTAACCACTAGGTCGCGGGTTC
>CAZEUW010000042.1:0-831 GCA_964515425.1 uncultured Gemmatimonadota bacterium
TACGGCCAGATGACGGCCGGCTCCTGGATCTACATCGGGACCCAGGGGATCCTCCAGGGCACCTACGAGACCTTCGGCGCGATGGCCCGCGAGCACTTCGACGGCACGCTCGAGGGCCGCTGGATCCTGACCGGCGGCATGGGCGGCATGGGCGGCGCCCAGCCCCTCGCGGCCACCATGAACGGGGGGGCGATCCTCTGCGTCGAGGTGCGGCCCGAGCACGTCGAGCGCCGCATCGAGACCGGCTACTGCGACCGCATGACGGCCGACCTGGACGAGGCGCTGGGCTGGATCGACGGAGCCACCACCTCGGGCGAGGCCCTCTCGGTGGGGCTGGTGGGGAACTGCGCGGAGGTCGTCCCGGAGCTCGTCCGCCGCGACGTGGTCCCCGACCTCGTCACCGACCAGACCTCGGCCCACGACGCGTTGGACTACGTGCCGGAGGGGCTCGCGCCCGCCGAGGCCGACCGGCTCCGGGAGGAGGACCCCGACGCCTACGTCGAGCGGTCGATGGCCTCGATGGCCACCCACTGCCGGGCCATCGTCGAGCTGCAGCGGAAGGGGGCGGTGGCCGTGGACTACGGCAACAACCTCCGCGGTCAGGCCTCCGACGCCGGCTTCGAGGACGCCTTCGCCTACCCCGGCTTCGTCCCCGCCTACGTCCGTCCGCTCTTCTGCGAGGGGAAGGGGCCGTTCCGCTGGGTGGCGCTCTCCGGCGATCCGGCCGACATCCACCGGACCGACGAGCTCGTGCTGGACCTCTTCCCGGAGGACGAGCACCTGGCCCGCTGGATCCGCCACGCGCGGGAGGGGGTCGCCTTCCAGGGCCTG
>CAZEUW010000042.1:841-7454 GCA_964515425.1 uncultured Gemmatimonadota bacterium
GGGCCTGCCGGCGCGGATCTGCTGGCTGGGCCAGGGTGAGCGGGCCCGCTTCGGGTTGGCCCTGAACGAGCTGGTGGCGAGCGGCGAGATCTCCGCCCCGATCGTGATCGGCCGGGACCACCTGGACACCGGCTCGGTGGCCTCCCCCTACCGGGAGACCGAGGGGATGGCCGACGGCAGCGACGCGGTGGCCGACTGGCCGATCCTCAACGCGCTGCTGAACACGGCCTCCGGGGCGAGCTGGGTCTCCTTCCACCACGGGGGCGGCGTGGGCATCGGCAACTCGCTCCACGCCGGACAGGTGATCGTGGCCGACGGGACGGGGGCGATGGCCGAGCGGCTGGAGCGGGTCCTCACGAACGATCCCGGCCTCGGTGTCGCGCGGCACGCCGACGCCGGCTACGAGGAGGCCCGGCGGACGGCCGAGGAGGAGGGGATCCGCCTGCCGATGGAGGAGGGGTGAGGTCAGCCCCGGCCCCGGTCCTCCGCGAGCCGTCGTGCCGCCTCCCGGTAGCGGTCGGCGATCGCCTCCTCCTCGGGGTGGCGGCCGTCGCGGACCCGCCACCGGCCGGCGACCACGACGTCGCGGACCGGGCTCCGGTTGCCCGAGAAGATCCAGCCGTCGAGCAGCGCGTCGCCCGACCGTCCGACCAGCGCCGGGTGCTCGCGCTCGAGCACGACCCAGTCGGCGCGGGCGCCCTCGCGCAGCTCGCCGACCGGCTGGCCCAGCGCGGCGGCGCCTCCCTCGACGGCGGAGCCGAAGAGCCGGGCGCCCGTGGAGGTGCCCTGGCCTGCGGCCACGTTCCTGCGGCCGCCGGCCAGCCGCTGGCCGTACTCCAGCCACCGGAGCTCCTCGACCGGACTGACCGAGACGTGGCTGTCCGAGCCGACGCCGAGATGCCCCCCGGCCTCCAGGAAGTCGGCCAGCGGGAAGAGCCCGTCGCCCAGGTTGGCCTCGGTGCTCGGGCAGAGGCCCGCGACGGCGCCCGAGCCGGCCAGCCCGCGGACCTCGCGCTCGTCGACGTGGGTGGCGTGCACCAGGCACCAGGAGCCGTCCACCGGCGCGTGGTCGAGGAGCCACGCCACGGGACGCGCGCCCGACCACGCGAGGCAGGCCTCGACCTCGCGTTGCTGCTCGGCCGCGTGGACGTGGATCGGGGCGTCGGGATCGACGTCGAGGACCGCGGCGACCGCCTCCTCGATCTCGGGGGGCGTCACCGCCCGCAGGCTGTGGAGCGCGAGGCCGAGCCGCAGCCGGGGATCGCCGTCGACCGCGTCGCCCAGGCGGTCCACGAGCTCGAGCAGCCCGTCGACCGGCAGCAGGAAGCGGCGCTGTGCCTCCTCGGGGGGCGCGCCGCCGAAGCCGCCGGAGGTGTACAGGCAGGGCAGGAGGGTGAGGCCGATCCCGGCCGTTCGGGCCGCCCGGAGCAGGCGTCGCGAGATCTCGGCCGGGTCCTCGTAAAGGACGCCGTCCCGGTCCCGGTGCAGGTAGTGGAACTCGGCGACGGAGGTGTAGCCGGCCAGCAGCATCTCGACGTAGAGCTGGGCGGCGATCGCCTCCACCTCCTCCGGGTCGAGGCGGCCGGCGAAGCGGTACATCGTCTCCCGCCAGCTCCAGAAGCCCCCGTCCTCCGCGGCGCGCTCGGCCAGCCCGGACATGCCCCGCTGGAAGGCGTGCGAGTGGAGGTTGGGCACCCCCGGCACGACGGCGCCCCGGATGCGCTCGACGGCCCCGGCGGCGCTCGGATCACCGCCGGGGCGGAGGTCACCGGGGGATCCGCCGGGGCCGTCCCCCGGCACCACGGACCGCAGGAAGCCCCGATCGTCCACCTCGAGGCGCACGTCCTCCCGCCATCCGGCGGGAAGGAGCGCCGCGTCGGCCCGGTAGGTTGACATGGCCGACATGGTAGATCGGCCCGCCGACCCCATCAACCGCTGGGACGCCCTGTGGGTGGACGCCCACCTGGCCACGATGGACGGAGGCGACGACCCCTGGGGGGAGCTCCGCGACGGCGCCCTCGCGGTGGCCGACGGGCGGATCGCGCGGGTGGGGGCCCGCTCGGAGCTGACCGCCGACCCCCGCGCCGACGGTGCCGAGCTCCACGAGGCGGGCGGCGCCTGGATCACCCCCGGGCTGGTGGACTGCCACACCCACCTCGTCTTCGGCGGCGACCGGGCCGACGAGTTCGAGCGTCGTCTGCGGGGCGAGAGCTACGAGGAGATCGCCCGCTCCGGGGGCGGGATCCTCGCTAGCGTGCGGGCCACGCGCGCGGCGGACGAAGAGGCGCTCTTCCGAGCGGCGGCGGCCCGGGTCCGGGAGCTCATGGCGGGGGGCGTCACGACCGTCGAGGTGAAGTCGGGCTACGGGCTGGACACCGGGACCGAGCTGAAGATGCTCCGGGTGGCCCGCCGGCTCGGGTGCGAGCTGCCGGTCACGGTCCGGACGACCCTGCTGGCGGCCCACGCCCTCCCGCCGGCGTTCGCCGACGACCGCGCCGGCTACCTGCGAGGGGTCGTGGAGGAGACGCTCCCCGCCGCGGTGGACGCGGGGCTGGCGGACGCGGTGGACGCCTTCTGCGAGGAGATCGCCTTCTCGGTCGAGGAGTGCCGCACGGTGCTGGAGGCGGGCCGGGAGGCCGGGCTCGACGCGCGGCTGCACGCCGACCAGCTCACCGACGGGGGAGGGGCCGCCCTGGCCGCCGAGGTCGGCGCCCGCTCGGCCGACCACCTGGAGCACACGTCCACGGCCGGGGTCGAGGCGATGGCCGAAGCCGGGACCGCGGCCGTCCTGCTGCCCGGGGCCTACCACTTCCTGGGCGGGGAGCGACGCCCGCCGGTCGAGGAGCTGCGGCGCCGGGGGGTCCCGATGGCCGTCGCCACCGACCTCAACCCCGGCACCTCGCCCGTCCCCTCGCTGGTCCTCGCCCTCAACCTGTCCTGCGTCCACTTCGGGCTCACGCCCGCCGAGGCCGTGGCCGGGGCCACGCGGGAGGCGGCGCGGGTGCTGGGCCTCGGCGAGGATCGTGGCACGCTGGCCGAGGGCCGCCGGGCCGACCTGGCGCTCTGGAACGTGGAGCACCCGCGCGAGCTCGCCTACTGGGCCGGCCGTGTCCCCTGCTCGGGCGTCGTCGTGGAGGGCCGCCCGGTCGAGCTCTGAGCCCCGGCGGGCGGCGCGGGGGCTACGGCTTCCGGAAGCGGACCCGGATCCTGGCGGGCGAGGCTCATGGGGGACTCCCGCGCTCGAGGAGCAGGAGCCCTCCGAGCGTCCCGGCGTGGAGCGGCACGGTCAGGGCCAGCACCTCCCCGTTCACCTGATCGAAGCCCGGGAGGAGCTGGAGCAGGACGCCCGCCACGGCCAGCCCGGCGACGACCCAGGCCAGCACGCGGGCCGGACGCCGGCCGATGCGGGCGCTCGCGGCGAGCGGCAGGAGCAGCGCCAGGGCCAGCGACAGGGGCTGGAGCTGCAGCAGGTTCTCGTTGCCGTGGGTGTACCAGTGCTCGGTGAAGATCCAGGCCCCGGCGAAGGCGACGCCGAGGAGTCCGACGGCGAGGCTCCAGAGTCCGGACAGGGCGCCGAAGCCGTGGCGGGCGCCGCGGGACCCGCGTCCGCCGGCGCGCCCGAGCGCCAGGAGCGCCCCTCCGCCGGCGAGGCCGACCAGGGCCCACGCGAGGGGGAATCCGGGCGGGCGCTCGGGGACGGGCGGACGGGAGGCCCGGTGGACGACCACCGGCGAACCCGCCACGGCACGGGACCGGCCGTCGGGTGCCGCGACGCGGACGTCCCGGAGATTCTCGGCCATCCGCATGGGCAGGAACATCTCGTCCCAGACGCTCACGCCCCGGTCGGTCGGAGCGCCGAGGCCCGCCATGCTCCCCGCGTAGCCCCACCAGACGCGCTGCAGAAGCCGCCGCGTGTGGCTCCGGAAGGTCGAGCCTGTCGAGACGGAGTCCGTGCGGGCCCGGATCTCCCCGTCCAGGACGGCGTCCAGCAGGTCCCGGATCCGCGACGAGCAGTTGTCGAGGAAGGGGTCGTAGTCGTAGAAGCGGTTCTCGGGCCGGACCGCGATGCGCGCGCGGCGTCGCACCTCCTCCACCTGTGCGGGCGTCAGCCGCAGCCGCTGGACACGCACGGTGCGGTCCTGGCCCCGATAGTGGCGCATCGTGGCCTCCAGCGACGTCGCCGCCACCATGTAGCGCATGTGTCCGAACAGCAGCCGCCGGAAGAAGTCCGCCTGCGCGAAGTCGAAGATCCCCCAGTTGTAGACGACGTCGCGTCCGGCCTCCGGGTCGTGGATCCAGAGGGCGTTGTGGCCGAACTTCTCCCACACGAGGTTCCCCTGGCCGACCGTGATCAGGTGGACGCTCGCGGCCGTGTCGGCCCCCGGCAGGACGGAACGGGCGCGTCGGACCGTGTCGGCAGCGGTCGAACCCTCCTGCCGGGTGAGGGCCTCGGACGGGGCGGCGCTCAGCAGCAGCGGGAGACAGGCCGCGGCGGCGACGAAGGAGAGCGGGCGCCTCGGGCCGGACCGGCCGGACCGGCCGGCCGGGGCGTGCCTCACCGGGCCAGGGCCCGCAGGTCCGTGAGGACGCTGTCGAAGGCGCCCACGGTCCGGGTGTTGTGCGTGCTACGGATCCAGCCCTCCCGGTCCACGACCATCACCCGGGGGCTGTGCCCCACCTGATAGTCCGGGACGTCCGGGTCGGAGGCCGAGTCGGGGACGGTCACGACGAGGCGGAACCCGTCCCGGATCAGCCCGTGGACCCGCTCCGGCGGGCTGCCCGTCAGGAAGGCCCACCGGGCCGGCGGAGAGCCGCCGAACCGGTCCGCGTACGCCGCGAGCGCGGACACCGAGTCGCGGGCGGGATCGGTCGAGAAAGAGACCAGGCGCACCCGCTCGCCCAGGAGCCCGTCGGCCGCGAGGGAATCGCGCACGCCGGCCATGCCGGCCGTGATCGCCGGGCAGACGCCGCTGCAGTTGGTGAAGACGAAGCTCGCCGCCCAGACGTCGCCCTGCAGGTCGGCCGCCCGCAGCGTGTCCCCGGTCTGGTCCACGAGCGAGAACGCCGGGACCTCCCACAGGCGGGGCAGGTCGGCGGAGCCGTCGGGAGCGCACGCCAGGCAGGCGACCAGCAGGACGGCGGTGGCCGCCGCGGGGATCCCCCCTCGCCTCACCGGCTCGTCCACACGAGCATGACGCCGCAGCCGGAGCCCGTGCCGCCGAACCGGGGCGGAGCGGTGCCCGGCTCGTGGATCTCGATCCCCTCGATCTCGTCGGGCGAGAGGGAGAGGATCACCTCGAGCGCCGAATCGCTGGGGCCGTCGCCGCCCCCACCGATCCGAATCCCATCGAGGTAGATGACCGGGACGCACTGCTGGCCCGTCTGCCGCTCGCCCCGCGTCCCGAAGCCGTAGCCTCGATTGGCGCTGAGGAGCTGGTAGCAGCCCGCGGTGGGCAGCGCCTGACCGGGGATTCCCCCGGCGGTGTCCGGTGCGGTGATCCAATAACAGGGGCGGACCTGGATGTTCGGCAGCCGCCGGAGCGACCCGATCACCCCGTGCTGCTGGACGTCCTCCTTCGAGGCGAAGCGCCCGAGGCCCGCCTCCATGCGGCGGTAGAAGCCCCGGAGCCGCCCGTCGCGCACCGTCCGCTCCACGGACACCTCGAGCCCGGCGAGCTCCACCGGCTCCGCCGGGGCCGTGAGCTCCACCAGGGTGGTGGCGGCCTCGTCGAGGACCACCGCGACGGTGTCGGTGCGGTAGCCCAGATGCTCCACCACGATGCGGTTCTCGCCGGCGGGGAGGTCCGACACCCGGAAACGGCCCTCTTCCCCGGTCGTGATCGTGCGCTCGGCGTCGATCAGCTCGATCCGGGCACCGGTCAGCGGCTCGCCGCTCCCCGCTGCGCGGACGGAGCCGACCAGCTCCGTACCGCCGCCCTCCCCACCGCGGGCGGCGAGCCGCGCCGCGGCGTCGGGGTCGGTCCGGAGGGCGAGCGTCGCGACCGGCCGCTCGGCCGAGAGCACGACCGTGTCGGCGGCGCCCGCCGCCTCGACGACCACGTCGCGATCCAACGCCACGCCGCAGGCGAGGAACCGTCCGGCGCTGTCGGATTCCATCGTCGCCCGGTGGCTCGCCTCCGTCATCGCGGCCCGGACCGCGCCTCCACCCGGGGGAGCGGCCTCACTCTCGCTCCAGTCGAACCAGACGCGTGCCGCCGGGACCGGCTCGTCGCCCTCCATGCTCAGCACCCGGCCGGCCACCAGGCCGCCCGTCTCGTCGCCGCACACCATGCGACGCATCCGTTCCGGCCCCGGCGCGGCCAGGCTGGCTTCGGCCGTCCAGTTGGCCTGCACATTCACGGTCGCGGCGGTGAGCGAGTCCGGGAGGTCGGGGATCGCCGGGTGCTCGAAGCCCACCCGATAACGTCCCTCCGGCACGCTATGGAAGACGAAGCTCCCCTGCGCGTCGGTGCGGGTACGCCGTCCGGCTCCGTGGATCGTGACCTCCACGCCCGAGGCCGGCGCTCCGGCGAGGCTGTCGAACACCGTGCCGCTGACCGTGCCGCGACCCACGGCGGCCCTGCGCGGCGCCGGCGCCGCGTCGTCCCCGCTC
>CAZEUW010000042.1:7464-13536 GCA_964515425.1 uncultured Gemmatimonadota bacterium
GAGCGAGGTCACCGAGGCGCCCACCTCGCCGTATTCGATCACGCTGCGCTTACGTCGGACTTGCTCGATGCCTCGAGCGTCCACCCCCTGCTCCTCCAGCGCACCCTCCTCGACCCTCCGCGGCCAGCGGATCCACCAGCGCTCGACGTACCAGTCGCCGGTGGGGGCTCGACGGAAGGTCACCAGGCCCCGAGCCTCGCTGTCCTCGACGGGGAGTCCCAGGTTCGTGTAGTGGAATCGGACCTCCCGGAGCTCCGCCGTCTCGGCGTCCACCCAGAGCGTCCCCTCGATCTCGGGCACGTGCCGGTCCTCGACGGGCCGGAATGTCAGGCCGACGCGTCCCTCGTCCTCGTCCTCGGCGATGCCGAAGCAGTGGGTCTGCTGGAAGAGGTTCGAGAGCAGCACGTCGGCGTCGGGGGCGCGGTAGAGCCATCCGCCGGTCGCGTCCCGGCCGACGAAGCCCTCCGAGTCGAGGGCCTCCACGGGGACGGCCCGGTACGGACTCCGCGCCGCGCTGGTGGACGTGCTCGCCTCCTCCGAGGAGATCCGGAGCCGCCCGTCGAGGACGCGGCGGTACTCGCGGGCCCGGTATGTGACGCGGCGCTCGGCCCGGGTCAGCCGCTCCCGCTCGAGCGCCTTGCGGATCTCCTCCCAGAGCCGGGCCGTCGCCTGACCCGTGGTCGCGTCGACGCGGCATCGCCGGTCGTCCTCCACGTCCACCGCGAGCCCTGCGAGCTCGACCGGCCGGACCGCGATCCGGAAGGTACGTCGGGCGACCGTGCCGGCGTCCAGCTCGAAAGGCTCGGACGTCCAGCGCTCGAATCCGATTCGCTCGATCACCACACGGAAGCTGCCGTACGCGTCGGCCTCGACGCGTGCGGCCCCCTCGGCGTTCGTCACCGCGGTCGCGCGGGTGGAGTCGGAGCCGTCGACCAGCCGGACGAGCGCCCCTTCGACCGGATCCCCGCTACCGGCCTCCAGGAACTTGCCGTGGAGTTCCTGTGCCTGTCCGATCGAGGGAGCGGCCAGCGTGAGGAGGAAGATCGAAACGGCGAGGCGGGCGGGCGGTGAAGGGCTGAGGAGGCGCATCGCTAGGCGGTCGCGAGTGTAGGGGGTTTCTCGATGGCCATTCACCACCGACGATCACAAGATACACCGGACGACGGGCCGGAGTCACATAGAGAGACGTGCCTGCCTATGTTTGTGGGACGGGGACGAGCGGAGATTCGACGGGGAGGCGGCGACGATGGAGACCGGGGAGCGAACGTGACGTTTCGAGACGCGACGGTGCGGAGCGGGCTCGTGGCCGGCCTCGCGCTGTCGGCATTCGCGCTCGCCGGATGCGGCGGCGACGGGCCCACGGAGCCGATGAACCAGGTGGCGTCGGTCCAGATCGACGTCGATCCGAGCGTCACGATCGTGAACGGCACCCCGACCATCACGGTCGGGGACTCGGCCCACTTCGACGCGACGGCGAGGAACGGCCAGGGCCAGACGATCTCGACCTCGATCTCCTGGTCGAGCCTGGATCCCTCCATCGCCACGGTCGACGACACCGGTACGGCAGCCGGGCTGGCGCCGGGCCAGGCCTCCATCGTCGCGTCGGCGGGCAACGGCGTGAGCGACACCGCCACCCTCGTGGTGCAGGATCCCGGCGGGAATCCCGACTCTCCCAATCTCGTGGCGGTCTCGCTCGACCTGCTGCCGCGGGGCGTCCTCGCGACCGGTACGGTCGAGGCCCGAGCCGTGGTGGAGAACGACGGCCAGGAGGCCGGCTCCTACCGCCTCACGGTGGGGGAGGGGGGCACGGTGCTCGCAGGCGCGGATCGGGACGGACTCGCGGCCGGCGCCACCGACACGGTGACGGTCACCGGCCTCGGGCCGTTCGCCCAGGGCACGCACGAGCTCACGCTCCGGGTGGACACGGACAACGAGGTCACCGAGGGTGACGAGACCGACAACGTCACGAACGCCCGGCTGGAGAGCCGGGCGGCGGGCTACGACATCGAGCTGCAGTTCCTGGGCGTGTCGTCCACACTCCAGAACGAGGTCCGCGAGGAAGTCGACCGCTGGTCGCTGATCGTGACGGGCGACGTGGGCGACGTGTCGGTGGACAGCCTGATGCTCGACGACTGCTTCGGCGACGAGGACCCCGGGTTCGGCGTGCGGACGCAGCCTATCGACGACCTGCTGATCCTGGTGCGGACCGACTCCATCGACGGGCTCGCCGGTACGCTCGCCAGGGCGGGGCCTTGTTTCATCCGCACCGCCGCCTCCGATCCGGAGCTCCCCCCGCACCCGGTCGTCGGGCTGATAGAGATCGACGCGGCGGACGTGGACACCGCTCGCACCCTTGGCATCCTGCGTCCGGTGATCCGGCACGAGGCCGCCCACGTCCTCGGGTTCGGGTCGCTGTGGAATTTCCAGGGAGGGTCGGGCGACACGACGGGTCCGTTCCAGCTGCTCCAGGACCCGGTCTCCGGAGGGGGGAGCGACCCGCGCTTCGTGGGTCCCTTCGCGATCGATCGGTACCAGGCGATCGGCGGCAGCGACGCCGCCGTTCCCGTCGAGGGACTGCCCGATCGCCCGGGCACGACTGACTCGCACTGGCGCGAGTCCGTGTTCGACAACGAGCTGATGACCGGCTTCATCGGCACGGGGGCCAACCCGCTGAGTTCGGTCACGATCGCCTCCTTCGCCGACATGTTCTATTCGGTCGACCTGAGCGAGGCCGACCCCTTCTCGCTCCCGGCCGGCGGCGGGGCGGCCGTCCGACTGTTCGGCGGGGACACGTGGGACCTGCACGGGGACGTCGTCTTCGACCGCCCGCTCTTCGGCGTCGACGCCGAGGGTCGGGTGACGCGCATCGACCGCCGCACGCTGCGACCCCCACCGGGATCGGGAGGCGAGCGATGAAGGAGCCGAGGCTGTTGGGGCGCGGAACCGCTGCCGTGCTGCTCGGATCGGTCGGTCTCCTCCTCGGGGCCTGCGCCGGCCAGCCGGGGGGCGAGTCGGCGGGGGACAGCGACACGATCGCAGCCGACACCTTGGCCGCGGCCGAGGTCGACTCGCCCGCCGCCGACACCGTTTCGGCCGCGGACGACACGGTGGCCGCCGACACCCTCGTCCCGGGCGTCGCCGGCGACACCCCTTTCGCCGCCCGCCCGCCCGCGGCCGAGGACGGCGCGATCGCTGACACGATCGACCCGGACAGCGCGTGGATCCGGTTGGCCCGAGGCCAGCCCGACACGGCGGTCGCCGGCCGCTTCTTCGTGCGGGTCGTGGCGTCGGCCGATCCGCGCGCCGTGGCCGAAGGGCACGGCGTGGAGCCGATCGACATCGTCACCGACCGGGCCCGCGCCTTCTACGCGGAGCTGCTGTGGGGCCAGGTCGCGTCGCTGGCACGGGACACCCTGGTGCGCTCGCTGGCTCAGCAGATCGAGGGTCCCGAGGCGGAGCCGCCGCCGATTCGTGGCCTGCCGGTGCAGGACACGTCCGGAGGGTAGCGGGCATCCGACGGCGGGTGTCGATCCGGTCCTCCAGCGCCGGCGCGCTCGCCGCCGCGGATCGTGGCGGAGGTCACGGTGGCCCCGTCGACCTGGGGGAAGCCGACCCGTACTCTCTGCCCGCGGCGCTGCACGCGGTGTCGGCGGAGGGCGCCTCGGGATCCGCGGCGTGGGAGCGAGTCCTCGTCCCGGTGCTCGGAGTCGACCTGGAGGCAAGGGTGCTCAGGCGGGTGCCCCGAGCGTCGCTCCCTGAGGAAGCCCCGGGCGAGCGGTGATCAGGGGCTGTCGGAGAGCCGCCGCCTGAAGGCCTCGCTGGTGCCGACCATCCGGAGCGCCGGGTCCTTCGGCCCCGCTCCGACCCGCAGCCGGTTCCCGTGCCGGTCGGTCCACACCACCGAGAGCTGCGCCCCGTCGTCCAGCACGGCCGTGCAGAGGCTCTTGTCCAACCGCTCCAGCCGCACGTTGCCGCGGGTCTCGGAGGGGACGCGCGGGTGCCGGCTACGCAGCTCGGCCACGATGCGGCGCATGTACTCGGTGCAACGGCTGGTGATCGCCTCGTAGCTGGCCCGGAGCAGGCCGAGCTCCGGGTGCATCCACAGGTTGAGGAAGCCGTCGCGCTCGAGGAACATCGGGGTGTAGGTGAAGACCCGGTAGCCGCTCTTTCGATGGCTGACGGCGATCGGGATGCCCAGCACCGCGGCGACGTCGGCGGAATCAGCGTGCCAGGAGAAGCCCATGAAGCCGTCGATCTCCCCGTCCGATCGCGCCGGCACCGCCGAGTCGACCTCGGACCCGACCTCCGCCGTCGCGGGGGTCGGCCGCTCGACGTCGCCGACCCACGACTTCCACCCGGCCTCGGCGCCGATCCAGGGGGCCCGGGCGTCGTCCGCGCCCACCCATCCGCCCCAGACGCCGTGGACGGCCGCTTCGTCGCCCTCCCATCCGCCCCAGGGGTCGGCGTCCTGCGCGTGGAGAACACCGGGGCCCGCCGCGGTGACCAGCAGGGCTGCGGCGAGGAGATGTCTCGGCGTCATCGCTGTGCCTCTGGGGTGATCCGGGCGCACACTCGGCGTGAAAGCTAGCGCGGATTCCGCTATCATCAACATCACCATGAACTACGTTTTCCTGCTCCTGTCGGTCCTGGTCGTCGTGGCGGGCCTGGTCGCGCGCTGGCGCGTCCGATCCCGTACCCGCTCCGGCGGGATCCGGCTCGATGACGAGGCGGTCCGGCAGATCGAGCGGGAGGGCCGCCTCGAGACCGACGAGCGCGAGCCGCTGGATCGGGAGCAGATCCGGGAGGAGGAGGACCGCTTCTGGTCCGAGACGTGGGACGAGCCGGAGAACCTCTGGGGCTGACCGGCCTCCCTCCCGACGGTGGCGGCGGCTCCGGACCGCCGGAGGGTCGTCAGCCGACACCCACGGTCGGCTCGCCGGGCAGGGGGAACCACCGCAGGCGCTCGAACTCCTCGTCGACCGCCACGGCCGTCCCGGCCGACGCCGACTCCGCGTCACGTCCGGACCCGGCCTCCGCGAAGATCCGCCGCGCCTCCTGGAGGTAATCCTCCAGCCGCTCCACGGGCTCGGTGCGCCGCTCCCGGCGATAGCGCAGCCCTTCGGGCGTGAACGCCACCTCCTGCAGGCTCAGGGGCGGCGCCGGCGGTCCGTCCGCGTGCCGCCACAGCCCCGTCAGGGGGTCGAAGTCGTAGCTGTCCAGGAGCGCTCCTCCGTGGTCGGCCACCAGGTGGACCGCCTCCAGCAGGAACTCGAAGACGGGCTCTTCGAGGAAGTAGTTGAAGTTCACCCGCACCCATCCGGGCTTGATCCCCTCCCGGCCGGCGCCGACCTGGCACTCGAGCGCGCGGCTCGTCTCCCGGTCGAGGCCGAGGAGGCGGTGGCCGTACGGCCCCGCGCAGGAGCAGCCGCCGCGCGACTGGATCCCGAACAGGTCGTTCAGCAGCGCCACCACGTAGTTGTGGTGCAGGTAGCGGTCGTCCGAATGTCGCACCACGAAGGAGACGATGCTGAGCCGCTCGGCGTCCGGGTTGCCGAGGATGCGGATGCGGGGGTTCTCGCTCCACGAGGCGATCGCGCGGCGGATGAAGTCCTCCTCGCGCTCGCGGATCAGCTCGGGGCCGACCGCCTCCTTGACGCCGAACACCAGCCCGGCGCGGATCGAGCCCACGATGTCGGGCGTGCCCGCCTCCTCGCGGTGCTCGGGGTCGTCGAGGTAGCGCTGCTCGTCCGGGTTCACGAACCACACCGAGCCGCCGCCGGGGACGGCGGGCACCCGGTTCGTGAACAGCTCCCGCCGCGCCACGAGCAGGCCCGGCGTGCCCGGGCCGCCGATGAACTTGTGCGGGCTGAGGAAGATCGCGTCCTTGTAGTCGGGACCCCGGTCCGGCCCGCCGCCGGGGCTCATCTCGATGTCGACGTAGGGGGCCGCGGCCGCGAAGTCCCAGAAGGAGAGGGCCCCGTGCTCGTGGAGGAGGGAGGAGACGGCACCTACGTTCGAGACGATGCCGGTGACGTTGGAGGCGGCCGAGAAGCTGCCGATGGCGAGCGGCCG
>CAZEUW010000043.1:0-13355 GCA_964515425.1 uncultured Gemmatimonadota bacterium
CGACCAGCAGCACGCCCCGCACCCGCATCCGGTCGACGAGGTTGAAGAGCGTCGGGGCCGCCTTGTTGCCGATCCAGACGGCCAGCACCAGGTAACCGACCGCGAAGAGGAAGATCTGCCCGACGCCCAGGGCGCTCATCCCGGCGCCGCCCGCCAGTCCCGCCACCACCGCCAGGATCACGATGCCCATCACGTCGTCGATCACGGCGGCGCCGATGATGATCCGCGCCTCCGAAGTGTGCATCTGGTCGAGGTCCGAGAGCACTCGAGCCGTGATCCCCACCGAGGTGGCGGTCAGGGTCGCCCCGACGAAGATGGCCACGATCCAGAAGGTGATGCCCTCCGGATGGGTGCCGATCGCCGGGTCGAGGAAGTACCAGTAGAGGAAGCCGAGCCCGAAGGGGAGGACGATCCCCACCACCGCCACGGCGGTCGCCGAGGTGCCGACCCGGAACATCTCCTTGAGGTCGGTCTCGAGGCCGATCTCGAACAGCAGGATGACCACGCCGATCTCGGCGAAGACGAGCACGATGTCCCCGACGGTGGTCCCCGCCTCGGGGATGACGCCGAGCAGGCTGCCGCCCAGCACCACGCCGGCCAGCAGCTCTCCGAGCACGGACGGCTGGCCGATCCGCTCGGCCGCCTCGCCGAACAGTTTGCCGAGCAGGAGGATGCTGATGAGGACGAGGAAGATCTCGGCGTGGGGCAGATCGTGGCCGCCGCCCTCCTCCGAGGCGTGTCCTTCCTCGGCCTGCTGGCCGGAGGCTCCGCGCCCCTCCTCCTGGGCGGCGGGCGCCGCCCCGTCGGCCGGGGCGAGCGCCGTCGCCGCGTCGGCCTCCTCGACCTGCTCGGTCGTCGGGGACGCCGCGACCGACCCGGTCCGCTCCCCCGCACCGGCCGCGAAGACCGGCCACACGGTGAGCAGGAGGACGCAGGCGAGCGCGGAGCCCGCGAGCCCGACCCAGGAGGCGAGGCTGCGAGGCTCGCTACCTCCCACGGGACCGGTCCAGCGCTTTCGCCTCACGCCCCCCCTCCGCCGCTGCATTACGGGTCGCTCACCACTGCGATTGCGCGCCGTCGACGATCTTCTGCAAGAGGTTCTCCAGTGCCAGCTCGATGCCGGTCTCCTCCGTCTCCTGCTCCGGCGCGTACTCGCCGGTCCCCCGCACCGAGCCCGAGCTCCACAGCGTCTGGTCCCGGACCTGGTCGACGATCTCGACGGAGGCGACCAGCGTGATCCGGCGCTGGAAGACGTCGGCGCCCACGCCCTCCCGTGCCTCGAAGTTCATCGCCTGGTCGTCGTAGCCGGTAAGCGAGACCCGCACGACGGCGTCGGCCTGCTCCTCAGCGGCGACCTGGCCGCCGAGTCGACCGCGGACCGCCTCCAGCAGCGCCTGCGTCAGACGCTCGGTGAGGGTGAACCGCGCCGTCTGGTTGTCCACCGGCGGCACGTAGACGGTCTGGATGTGCTGCGGCAGCCCGCCTCCACCCGAGAAGGAATAGAGGCAGCCGCTCGCGGCGAGGGCCGTCAGGACGACCGCCAGGCTAGCGCGCTTCGGGAAGGTCATAGATCTCCGGTGGGAAAGCCTGGTCGACCGGCCGGCCCTCCTCGAGCCGCCACCGCGCCCTGCGCCCCAGCGTCCGATCGCGGTATTCGGCCTCCGAGGGCCAGGCCGCGGCCGTGTCGGGCCACGCGAGTCTCGTTCGGCGTACCGAGCGTCCGTCCCGGCGTTCCTCCACCTCCAGGAGCCGTCCGTCCTCCAGGCGGAACCGCAGCGTCCCGCCATCGACGGGTTCGTACACCAGCACGACCGCGCCGTCGTTGCCCCGGAGCGCCTCGACGGGCTCGCCCCCGCCCGGGCGCAGCAGTCCGGCCGAGGCGTAGAGGAAGGGCGGCGGCGGAAGCTGCACCTCCTCGATCTGGCCGGCCACCCGCAGGTCGGAGCCGGGGACGAGCGCGGCAGACATGGAGGCGTCGCCCGTGCTGAACAGGTCGAGCCGCATGCTGTCGGGCGGGTTGAACCGCATCACCCCGTCCCCCTCCACCGCTCCCCGCTCGTCGGCGTATTCCCAGGTCAGCGTCACGTGATACGGTCGATCGGGCGAAGTCTCGCGCTGCGCGTCGCCGGCTATACCGGCGGGATCGTCCAGCGGCTCGAGGGAGGCCGTGCTCGCGCAGCCCCAGCCCGCGGCGAGGAGCAGGACCGCCGCGCCGATCGCGGCGCGGGCTGTCCCCGGGGGCGCGGTCAAGCGGCACCGCCCTCTCCACGGAGGACGGCGCGCAGCGTCTCCGGCAGACGGCGCGCTCTTCCACGGTCGTCCACGCACACGAGCTCGGTCTCCGCCTCGGCGACCCGCTGCCGGGACGCGCCGGCGTGGAGCCGGTACCGGAAGGTGACCGCGCGGCTGCGCACCGCGTGGGGCCACGCCTCCACCCGGACGCTCTCGTCGTAGGCCACCGGCGAACGGTAGTCGACGCTCGCGCGGGACACCGGCAGGAAAATGCCCTCGGCCTCGAGCCGGGCATACGACACGTCGCGGACCCGCAGCCACTCCGTGCGCGCCGACTCGCACCAGACCAGGTGATGCGCGTGATGGGCGTGGCCCATCTGATCGGTCTCCGCGTACCGGACGCGCAGCTCGATCGTGGTGCTGTCCACCTGCGACCTTCCTCGGAGATCGGCGAGCCGTTCGGAGAGGCCGAGATTACCCGCGGTGATCCGGGGAGTCAAACGTCGCCGTCCACCCGAACGTCCGCGTTGACCGCGTCCGGAGCGACGTCGATCTTCGCCGCATGAGCGAGCGAGCGCTGATCCTCTCCGACGCCCACCTCGGCGCCGGTCCCGAGTCCGCACGACGTCACCTCCTCGACTTTCTCGCGCGGGTGCCCGGCGAGGCCGACGAGCTCGTCGTCAACGGGGACCTCTTCGACTTCTGGTTCGAATGGCGCACGGCCGTGCCGTCCGAGCACTTCGACGTCCTGCGGGCGCTGGCCCGGATCGTCGACGCCGGGGTCCGGGTCCGCCACGTCGCCGGCAACCACGACGCCTGGGGCGGCGCGTTCCTGCGCGATCGCGTCGGTCTCGAGCTGGTGGAGGGGCCGCTCGTCACCGAGATCGGCGGCCGGCGCAGCTACCTGGCGCACGGGGACGGCCTGGCCGGCGGCGACTGGGGCTACCGGGCGCTCAAGGCCGTGATCCGGAGCCGGCCCGCGGTCGCGCTCTTCCGGGCCCTGCATCCCGACTTCGCCCACGCCCTGATCGATCGCGTCAGCCGGACGGAACGGGAGATCGAAGCCGGGAAGCACGGGGCGACCGAGCGGGCCGAAGTCCTCTCCGAACACGCCGATCGGCTGCTGCGCGAAGACCCCTCCCTCGACCTGGTGATCTTCGGCCACAGCCACCGGCCGGAGCTCCGCGAGGTGGAGCAGGGCCGACACTACCTGAACGCGGGCGACTGGATCCGGAGTCTCAGCTACGGCGTGGTCACCCCGGACGCGGTGACGCTGGAGCGCTGGGAGAGCTGACGGGCCGGCTCAGGGACCGAGCGAGATCTCCTCCAGATGGTCGATCGGCTCGCCCATCCACCGAGCCGCGAGGCCGCGGAAGCGGTCGGCGTCGTCGGTGACGAAGTAACGGTGCGTCGGCACCGCGTCCTCCGGAGCCTCGACGTCCAGCTCCGCGAGCCGCGAGGCCACCTCCTCGGCCGTGGCCCGCGCCGGCTCCACCAGCGTCACCTCCGGGCCCGCGACATGGGCCAGCAGCTCGCGGAGGTGCGGGTAGTGCGTGCATCCGAGCACGAGCGTGTCGACGCGCTCGGCGAGCACCGGCTCCAGGTAGCGTCGGGCGGTGAGCTCGGCCACCTCGCCTTCGGTCCACCCCTCCTCCACGAGCGCGACGAAGAGCGGACACGGCACGCCGTGGACGAACGCCTCGGGACGGAGCGCCCGGATCGCGCGCTGATAGGAGCCGCTCTCGATCGTGCCCCTGGTGCCGAGCACGCCGATCCTCCCGCCGGTCGATCGCTCGGCCGCCTCCCGAGCGCCTGGCTCCACGACGCCGACGACCGGGATCGCGAGCGATCGCTCGAGGTCGGGCAGCGCCCGGGCGGAGGCCGTGTTGCAGGCCACCACCAGCAGCTTGACGCCTCGCTCGACGAGATCGGCCGCCGCCTCCCTCGCGTAGCGGCGCACCGTGTCGGGGGACTTCGGGCCGTAGGGGAGCCGGGCGGTGTCGCCGAGGTAGATGGAGGACTCGCCGGGCAGGCGGCGGCGGAGCGACTGGAGCACGGTGAGGCCTCCGACGCCTGAGTCGAACACGCCGATCGGCGCGTCGGCCCGGCTCACGGGAGGTCGAGCGGGATGCTGTAGGAGACCTGGGCTCCCGGGGTGCCGTCCTCGGGCGGCTCGAGCTGGCCCTCGAAGCCGTAGAGGTGGGTCGAGACCCAGGCGTCCACGCCGCTCATCAGGGCCCAGAAGACGGAGAGGACGAGCCAGTCCTCGCGCTGGGAGACACGGGCGTCCACCAGCGCGCTCGTGTCCTGGGGCGCCGCCCGCCGCGCCGCCGAGAGCTTCGTCTGGGTCTTGAACACCATCCAGAGGCTGGCCGCCTCGGCCGCGAAGTAGATCGCTCCCCGGAAGGGCTGGTCCACCTCGGCCTGCCCCCAGCCCGGCAGGACGATCGAGCGGGCGAACGCACCGAGCGGGCTGATGGGAGGCGAGGGGGTGGTGTCGGGCTCCGCGCTCGGGCCGCGGACCGGCTCGGGAGCGGCGGCGGTGTCGGCTTCGGCCGGCTCCTGCGCCGGCGCCGCTCCCGGCGTCCCGGCGCCCGAGGCGACCGCGAGCAGCGTCCCCACGAGCGCCGCACGGAGCGAGCGGGCGAAGGGCGCCCGGAGCCACCGGGCGGAGGAGTGGCGGCCGGGATGGCGGGAACGTGTGGGAATCGAACCCACCGGGGCCGCTCGCACGTCCCCTGACGGCTTTGAAGGCCGCAGGCGACACCAGTCGCCAGCCGCTCCCATCCCGGGCCGCCTCAAGCGGGGCCGCGCCCGCGCCGGGCGACCGCCTCGATCTCCACGCGGGCGTCCCGCGGGAGGCGCGCAGCCTCCACCGTCGAGCGGGCCGGATACGGCTCCGCGAGGAACTCGCCGTACACCTCGTTGACGCGCCCGAAGTCGTCCATGTCGGCCACGAAGATCGTCGTCTTCACCACGTCGCCCAGCCCGGCACCGGCAGCCTCGAGCACGGCCGCGAGGTTTCGGAGCACGCGGCGCGTCTGCGCCTCGACGCCGCCCTCGACCATCTCCCCGGTCGCCGGGTCCAGCCCGATCTGCCCCGCGGTGTACACCGTCTCCCCCGCCACGATCGCCTGCGAGTAGGGGCCGATCGCTGCCGGCGCCTCGTCGGTCCGAATCGCTCGCCTGCCGCTCATCCGGTCCTCCACTCCACTGGTGACCGCCGCTCCGATGGCTTCGTGCTCGTACGATCAGCTGCCCGCGGCGCCCGTGCCGTCCAGGGCCTCGAGGATCTCGCTTCCGTCCACGGGCACGGCGCCGAGGTGCGAGACCTCCAGCCCCGCCGCGAAGTTGGCGAGCGTCGCGGCGTCGGGCACTTCCGCTCCGGCCGCGAGGCCCGCCGCGAGCACCGCCGTGACCGTGTCCCCGGCGCCGGACACGTCGAACACCTCCCGGGCCTCGGACGGTATGACCACGACGTCCTCACCCTCCTGTCCCACCAGCAACATCCCGTCCTCGCCGCGCGTGACGAGCAGGTACCGGCATCCCAGCTGCTCCCGGACCGCCCGGAGCGAGCTCTCGTCCTCGGGGGACCGCTCCTCGCCCAGGGCCGCTGCCAGCTCCGGGGCGTTCGGCTTGAACACGTGGGCGCCCCGGTAGGCGAAGAAGCTCCGGAGCTTCGGGTCGACCACGGACGGCACTCCGCGGTCGTCGGCCGCCGCGAGCAGCCTCTCGCCGACCTCCGTCCCCAGCACTCCCTTGTCGTAGTCCACCAGCGCGACGGCGTCGACGCGCTCCAGCCCCTCCAGCGCCCTCTCGAGCACCCCCTCACGGACGTCGGCCGGGAGCGGCTCCGTGCGCTCGACGTCGATCCGAAGCATCTGCTGCCGCCGCGCCATGACGCGCGTCTTCACGGTCGTCGGTCGCCCCGGGTCTCGGACCACCCCGTCGTCTACGACCCCGGCCTCGGCCAGCAGGCGCGCCAATTCGGCCGCGGCGTCGTCGTCCCCCGCCACGGAGACCAGCTCGCATCGCGCGCCGAGGGCCGCTACGCCGGCCGCCACGTTGGCCGCACCGCCCGCCGCGCTCCAGCTCTCCTCGGCGCGGACGACGGGGACCGGCGCCTCGGGCGAGATCCGGTCCACCCGTCCGACCACGTAGCGGTCGAGCATGCAGTCGCCTATCACCAGGACGGAGGCGTCTCCGACGAGGGTGAGGAGACTCCGGACGCGCTCGGGACCGAGGTTGGGAGCGGGTTCCGACACGTCGCGTCCGTGTTGCGTGGTCCGGAGGTGGGAGGTAGTCTGCCGATCCGGCTCGGGCGCTGCCCGGTCGCCGGATACCGCAGAGGGCAACCGGCCGTGCGAACCCGGGCGGCGGAGATCGCCCGCGAAGTTACCCGCGCTGCCCGAGGGTGTCAAAGCACGTCATCCATGTCTTCCGACCCCCGGACGCCCGCCGTCGGACGCTGGCTCGAGGAACTCCTGAAGCGCTGGGCCCTCCAGACGCAGGAGTACTTCCTGCTGCTCGCCCGGACGGTGCGTGCCACCTTCTCGCGCCCCTTCTACCTCCGGGACGTCCTCCAGCAGATGGACACCGTGGGCGTGGCCTCGCTGGGCATCGTCGTCCTGACCGGCCTCTTCACAGGGATGGTGCTCGCGCTGCAATCGGCGGTGGAGATGCGCCAGTTCGGGGCCACGATGTACATGGGCCGGCTGGTGGGGGCGTCGGCCGTGCGCGAGCTCGGTCCCGTGCTGACCGCCCTCATGGTCACCGGCCGCGCGGGCTCGGGGATGGCGGCCCAGCTGGGCGCGATGCGCGTGACCGAGCAGGTGGACGCCCTCAACACCATGGGCGTCGACCCCGTGCGCAAGCTCGTGGTGCCCCGCTTCCTGGCCGGGCTGGTGATGCTGCCTTTGCTCACCGTGGTCACCGACCTCGTCGCCATCCTCGGCGGCATGCTCATCGCCGTCTTCAAGCTCGACCTCACGTCGGGGCTCTACCTCCGGTCCGTTTGGCAGACGCTGGCCCAGACCGGATTCATCTTCCGCTACCTTCCCGTGGACGTCTTCGCCGGACTCCTGAAGCCGCTGGTCTTCGGCGGCATCATGTCGCTGACGGCCTGCCACTACGGGCTCCGCACGACCGGCGGCACCGAGGGCGTGGGACGGGCGGCCACCCGTGCGGTGGTCACCACGTCGATCCTCGTGCTGGCCACCGACTACTTCCTCACGCAGCTCGTCATCACGGTGCTGGTCGAATGAGCGCCGAACCCGGGACCCGAGCCGACGTGACCCCGGCGGTCGCGGTCGAGGACCTCGAGCTGGCCTTCGACGACACGGTCGTGCTCGACGGGATCAGCTTCCAGGTCGACCCCAGCGAGACCGTCAGCATCCTGGGCGGATCGGGCGCCGGGAAATCGACGATCCTCCGGTGCATCCTCCTGCTCACCCGGCCGGACTCCGGCCGCGTCTTCGTGCAGGGCGAGGACGTCCTGGCGGCCTCCTTCGAGGAGGTGCTCGCGATCCGCCGGCGGATCGGGATGGTCTTCCAGGCCTCGGCGCTCTTCGATTCGCTCACGGTGTACGAGAACGTCGCGTTCCCGCTCCGGGAGCACTCGGAGCGACCGGAATCGGAGGTGCGCGACCGCGTCCACGAGATGCTCACCTTCGTGGACCTCGAGCCGGAGGCGGTGGAGGATCAGCTGCCGGCCGAGCTGAGCGGGGGCATGAAGAAGCGCGTCGCGATCGCCCGGGCGCTGGTCGGCTCGCCCGAGATCCTGCTGTTCGACGAGCCGACGAGTGGCCTCGACCCGATCACGACACGTACGATCAACGAGCTCGTCGACAAGCTGCGCAGGGAGCTCGACGTCGCCTCGGTGGTGGTCACGCACGAGATCCGCTCGGCCTTCAGCATCTCGAATCGCGTCGCGCTGCTGCACCAGGGGAGGATCGTGTTCATCGGCACGCCCGAAGCGATGACCGAGTCGGAGGACGACTACGTGCGCGAATTCCTTCGCTGACGGCGGGAGGCCGCGATGCGACGCTCGACCCCGGTCACATGGGAGCAGATCCGCGTGGGGGTCCTCGTGCTGGTGGCGCTCGCCGTGCTCGCCGCCGGCATCTTCTTCGTTGGACAGATGGGACACGTCTTCGGGGACCGGTATCGGCTGGTCACGCTGCTCCCGTCCGGGGCCGGGCTCACGCCCGGGGCCGCGGTCCAGGTCGCCGGTCAGAACGTCGGCCAGGTCGAGCGGATCGAATGGATCGAGCCCGACCGCCGTCCGCCCTCCGGTGAGAACGTGGCGCTCTGGCTGGCCGTGAACCGCGAGGCGCAGCAGCAGATCCGTTCGGATTCGAGGGCGCGGCTGCGGACCCAGGGCCTGCTCGGCGACCGCGTCGTGGACATCCGACCCGGCTCCCGGGACGCCCGGGTGCTCCGCTCGGGCGACACCCTTCCGTCCGCGGCCCCGCTCGACTACCAGGAGATCCTGGAGCAGGCGTCGGGAGCCGTGACCGGCCTGACCGAGCTGACGCGGCGGCTGGAGGAGCTCACGCGTCGCGCGCTCGAGGGAGAGGGGAGCCTCGGGCAGCTGGTCACCGACGAGACGCTCTACCGTCGTCTGACGAGCTTGAGCGCGGAGCTCGAGCGCTTCCTGGCCGGTGCATCCCGGGGCGACGGCTCGCTGGGTCAGCTCATGACGGACCGACGCCTCTACGACCGACTCGTCTCGCTGACCGCTTCGCTCGACTCCGTCACGGCCCGGGTCGCCCGCGGAGAGGGGACGCTCGGCCGCCTGGTCGGCGACGACTCGCTCTACCGCGAGCTCAGGAGCGTCGCGACGCGCTCCGATTCCCTGCTCCGGAGGCTCGAGGAAGGGCGGGGCTCGGCCGGCCGCCTGATGGCCGACGAGCGGCTCTACGAGGAGCTCCTGAAAACCCTCACCGACTTCAACGCGCTGCTGGAGGACATCCGACGGGACCCGGGGAAGTACGTGCCCCCGGTGGAGCTGTTCTGACGAAGATCCGGGACTCGGGCCGGCTCAGCCTTCCCCGTCCTCCAGGATCTCGTGCAGCGTCACCACGTCGACGACCTCATAGCGGAGCAGGCCGCCGGGAGTGGTGATCTCGACGCGGTCGCCCTCCCGGCTCCCGAGCAGCGAGCGGCCGATCGGCGACTCCATCGAGATCTCGCCGCTGTCGAGGTCCATGAGGTCGCCCATCGCCAGCACGTACTTCTCTTTGGAGCCGTCGTCGAGGTCCTTCACGGTGACCCTGGACCCGAAGCCGACGCGGTCCCCGGGGATCGTGTCCAGGTTCATCTCGGAGAGCTCGGAGAGCCGTCGCGCGATGTAGTCCAGACGCGCCTGCACGAAGCGCTGTCGCTCGAGAGCGGCCTCGTACTCCGAGTTCTCCCGGAGGTCGCCCTGGGCGACGGCCTTCTCGATCTCCTCGGGCAGCTCGACGTTCAGCTCGTGGAGGAGCTCCTCGGCCTCGTCGTTCAGCTGCTCCTTCAGTTCGTCCAGCACGATGATCCTCCCTGCGTTCCGACCGACACGACGATTCGGGGTGCCCGGGGGCCGGACGTGGACGTGGACGTGGATCGGGTGTGAAAAAAGAAACTCCGCACCGGTCGCGCGGACCGACGCGGAGCGGAATGGAGGCGGCGGGAATCGAACCCGCGTCCGCGTGACCGTCCATCGCAGGCGCTACGTGCGTAGCTCGCGGTTCGTTGTCTCGCCGAAAACGGGTCCACGAGCGACCCGAGACCGGCCAGCCGCGTGAGGGCTCTCGCCCTCTCGTCCGTGGGTGGACACGGCCGCCCCCACGGACCAGCCCGATTTTCCGTCGCCCACCGAGTCGCCTCGGGCCCGGCTCGCCGGTGGACGGACTACGTAAAGTTACGCAGCCAGAGCCAAGTTATCGTTGGCAGGTAAAGCGTCACTCGGTGTTTAACGAGGATCCGAGAAACCTCGGCACGCTCCCACGACTTCCGACGCACACGTCGAAGCCGAATCGCCCCCAGGATGTCAAGCAGCCGAAGGCCCGGCGGCGCCCCGTCATACGGAGCTCTCCTGGCCGGACCTTCCCTTCAACGTTAGCGGAATACCCCCCGGCGGGTCAATTGGTTCGACCCCGTTCCGCCGCCGTGGAGGCCAGCGACGACAGGTGCTCCACGGCCGCGCCCATGGCTCGCCGGGCCGCGGTAGGGGGTGCCCCCGCGAAGGCGAGCACGAGGACACGGCCTCCTCCGGGCAGCCCCCCTGCCAGCAGCCAGGAGACTCCCGCGGGCCCCTCGCGGAGCTCGCTCGCGGGGATCTGGACGACGAGCCGCTCCCTCGCGCACCAGGTCAGGGGATGCCCCTTCGCCCGGATCGACGTCGGTGCCATCGCCTCGTCCGGGTCGGACCGCTCGCGACGCCAGTACTCCCCCGCACGGTCGAGGTGGTACAGCGACGCGTGCTCCGCCCCGAAGGCCGAGGTCAGCACGGCGAGGAAGCTCGCGGTCGAATCCTCGGCTCGGGAGCTTCGCATCGAGTGACGCGCGGCCGTCGTCTCCGCGCGCTCGGACGGGCGTTCCTCGACGCCGCGTCCGGGCCATTTCCAGCCGTCCGGCCACCACTCGGGACGCTTCACGTACGGGTCCGGAGGCGGTGCGGTTCCTGCATGGGAAGGCAAGCTGGCCCAGGCAGACGGGACTCGCCACCCCTCGAACGCCACGAGACAGGACGTCGACCCGACCATTCCCTCGGGGAAGGAGAGACGGATAGATGCAGCTCAGGGACTTCTTTCACGCTGACTCGATACGGCTCGACCTGGACGCGGAGACCAAGGACGACGTCCTCAAGGAGCTGGTCGGGGTCCTCGGACTGGACGACAAGTCCGAAGGGATCCTGTTCAAGATGCTGAAGCGACGCGAGAACCTCGGCTCGACCGGCATCGGGCGCGGGATCGCCATCCCGCACTGCCGGTCGCTGGTGGTCAACCGACTCCGCGTCGCCTTCGGTCGCCAGCCTCGCGGCGTCGACTTCCGCGCCATCGACGAAGAGCCGGTCCGATACGTCTTCCTCATCGTGGCTCCTCCCCTGGAGGTCTCCAACCAGTACCTGCCGGTCCTCGGCAAGATCGCCCAGTTCAGCAAGGAGTCCGACGTCCCGGATCGGCTGGCCGAGCTGGAGGACCCGAAAGCGTTCCTCGACCTCCTCGAAGAAAAGGGAGTCTGACTCCATGCACGATCAGCTCGAGATCCTCCTCGAGGTCCAGGACCTCCGGGCGCAGAAGCGGGCCCTGGAGGAGGAGGGCGTGCGGGAGGTCGAATCGGAAGTCTTCGAGATGTCGGTCGACGAGGCGATGGACAAGATCGACGAGAAGGTGCGCTCGCTCGAGGATCGGCTCGGCGAGCCCGTCGCGTCGCGCTACCGTCGACTCGGCGGCCCCGACGGCCAGCGGGCTGTGGTGCCCGTCGTCGAGGGGATCTGCTACGGCTGCTTCATGCGCGTTCCCACCGCCTGGGCGTCCGACGCCGAGCGCAACGAGGAGCTCGAGGTCTGCGACAACTGCGGACGCTTCCTCTATCACGTGGACTGAGCCGACCCCCTCACCCTCCCGTCCGGCGTCCGCCGGGTGATCCCCCGCCGATCCAGATACTGCAGGTAAGGGATCAGGTATTTCCGCGTCACCCCCAGGGCCTCCTTGAACTCGGACGCCGGCGCCGGCTCGCCGTGCCGGACGATCTCCTCGCCCGTCGCGACCACCTCCGCAGCTGCCCGCGGCGTCAGGTAGATCTCGGCGTTCACCCGGACCAGCCGCCCCGCGCCGACGGCGAGGTCGAGCAGGTCGTGCAGGAGCCGCTCGTCGAGCTCCAGCTCGGCGGCCAGGTCGTCGGCCGTCGGCGGCTCGAGGCCGGCCCCTTCCACCTCCGCCACCATGCGCTCCAGCGACGTGCGCTCCCCTTCGGTGAGCGCCGGCTCGTGATCCGGGAGGCGCACGCCGGGGCCCTCGACCACGACCGTCCCCTCCGCCGCCATCCGTTCCACGACCCGCTCGACCAGCGGCTCCGCGAATCCGTCCGCGACGGAGCGGCGTCTCACCTCTTCCAGTGACGCCGTCGGCGACCGGCGGTCTTCTCGATGCAGCCCTTCGAGCGTCTCCAACAGCCGATCACCGAGGCGGGCCTCGATGCGTTCGGAGAACCAGCGATCCCCGGCGACGACGCAGCCCTCCGGCGGCCGGTCGCCCGCACGCTCGATCGTGGAGAGGCGTACGCCGGCCTCGACGGGGGCTTCCGCTCGGCCGAGCCCCCTCCCCCCCGACAGCTCGACGGCGGTGACGAGCCGCTCCGCGGGTTCGTCCGCGAGGAGCCCTTTCCAGGCGCCGATCCGTTCCTCCCAGCCCGCGCCCGGCGAGAGCTCCGTCACGCGGCCACCTCCGATGGTCACGACCGGAGAGTAGAAGCGCACCACGAACCGATCCCCGGTCCGGGCCACCAGCGGGTCCTCCAGCCGCAGCCGGGCCGGCCCCGAACCCCCCGGACCCAGCGTGCCGCCCGGAAGGTCGACCCGCGCCATGACCTCCCGCGTCCCGAGATAGATCCGCACCCGCTGTCCGGGCTCGATCGCGCGAGGGGCGTGGGACGGGACCCGGAGGAGCGCTCCGATCCGTTCCCGTGCGCTCCAGCCGTCGCCCGCGGCGAGCGTCGTGCCCCGCCCCACCTCGTCCGGATCGCGTCCGGCCAGCGCCAGGGCGCACCTCCGTCCGGCCCCCACCCGCTCCCGGTCGGTGCCGTGCTCCTGGAGTCCGCGCACCCGCGCGCGAGCGTCGCCCGGGAGGACGCGCAACTCGTCGCCCACGGCCACCGAACCGCTCCAGGCCGTGCCGGTCACGACCGTGCCGGCGCCGCGGACCGTGAAGGCCCGGTCCACCGGCAGACGAAAGAGGTCGTCCACGGGCCTGGGCCGAAGCGCGTCCGCCCGCTCCCGGAGGGCGTCGCGCAATGCGTCGAGGCCGACGCCCTCGGTGGCCGATACGGGCACGATCGGCCACCGGGCGTGGCCCAGGACCGTCCGCAGCTCCTCCCGAACCGCCTCGACGACGAGGTCGAGCCAGTCCTGCTCGACCCGGTCG
>CAZEUW010000044.1:0-13052 GCA_964515425.1 uncultured Gemmatimonadota bacterium
ATCACGCCGTGACCGTCCTCGGCGATCAGCTCCATGGCCCGGTGGAGCTGCTCGCGGCAGTCGCAGCGGCGCGAGCCGAACACGTCGCCGGTGAGACACTTCGAGTGGACGCGGACGAGCACGTCCTCCCGGTCCTCCACGTCGCCGCGCACCAGCGCCACGTGTTCGCGGTCGTCGACGTCGTTCGAGTAGCCCACGATGCGGAAGTCGCCGAAGGGGGTCGGCAGGCGCGCCTCCGCCGACCGGTGGACGAGCCGCTCGTTCTTGAGCCGGTGGGCGACAATCTGGGCCACGGTCACGAAGGGCAGGTCGTGCCGCTCGGCGAAGGCCTCCAGCTCCGGCCTGCGCGCCATCGTCCCGTCCTCGTTGAGGATCTCGCAGATCACGCCGGCGGGGCGGAGGCCGGCGAGCCGCGCGAGGTCCACCGAGGCCTCCGTCTGCCCGACGCGCTGGAGCACGCCTCCCGGCTTGGCCCGGAGGGGGAAGACGTGGCCGGGACGACGGAGGTCCGAGGGGCGGGCCTGCGGGTCGACGGCCACCTGGATCGTGCGCGCCCGGTCGGAGGCGCTGATGCCGGTGGTGACCCCGTGCTCCTGCCGCGCGTCCACGCTCACGGTGAAGGCGGTCTCGTTGGGGTCCGTCCAGCGGCCGTTGTTCGTCATCATCGGGAGCTCGAGACGGTCGGCGATCTCCGGCGAGAGCGTCAGGCAGATCAACCCCCGGCCGTGCTTCGCCTTGAAGTTGACGGCCTCGGGCCCGACCCTCTCGGCTGCGCACACGAGGTCGCCCTCGTTTTCCCGGTCCTCGTCGTCCGCCACGATCACCAGGTCGCCCCGGCGGACGGCGGCCACCGCTTCCTCGACTGAGCTGAATTCCATGATCGGCCCCCGGTGAAGCCTCTAGTCGTCGCCGGCGCGACCGTCGCCGCCGGTCGGTTCCGCGGTCAGACGCGCCACGTATCTACCCAGCAGGTCCGCTTCGAGGTTCACGGTGGCGCCGGGCTCGAGCCGATCCAGCGCGGTCTGCTCCCTCGTGTGCGGCACGAGCACCATCTCCGCCGTCTCCCCGTCCAGATCGCTCACGGTCAGGCTCACCCCGTCCACCGCTAGCGATCCCCGCGCCACGGTGGTCCGGGCCACCTCCGCCGGCAGCCGGACCCGCAGCAGCACCGACGTTCCCGCGCGCTCCAGCGCCACGACCTCCCCCACTCCGTCCACGTGTCCCTGCACGAAGTGGCCGCCCATGCGGTCCCCCGCCCTCAAGGCACGCTCGAGGTTCACCCGGCGTCCCGGCCCGAAGCCGCCGAGCGTGGTGCGGTCGATCGTCGTCTGCACGACCGTCGAACGGAACGCCCCTGCCTCGCGGCCCTCGACCGTGAGGCAGGCACCGTCGACGGCCACGCTCTCCCCCTCGTCCAGCTCCGCCGCGAAGGGAGCCTCCACGACCAGGCGGGCGCCCCGCCCGACGGGCTCGAGCGTCCGGACCGTGCCGACCGCCTCGATCAGGCCGGTGAACATCGTCACCCGGCGCCGCGCGCCGTGGCGGCCCGCTCCGCCGCACCGGCCGCGTCGGCCAGCACTCGCTCGAGACCGCGCTCCTCGAGGAGGAGGAGGGTGTCGCGGCCGAGCCCGCGGCGCGACACCGGCGTCCACCCCCCCGGCAGCTCGTCCAGGCCGGGAAAGCCTTCCACGCCGCGCTCGCCGTAGAGGACCGGCGCGTAGAGGAGGTGAGCGCGCTCCACCCGTCCGCTGCGCAGGAACGAGGCCGCCGTCTTCCCTCCCCCCTCCACCAGGACCGACCTCACCCCCTCGTCGGCGAGCAGCTCCAGGACCTCTCGCGGCCGTAGGCCCTCGGTCGCCTCGTTCCGGGGCGCCTCCAGGACCCGCACGCCGTGCCCCTCCAGCACCCGGCGCCGCCCGCCGTCCGCCCCCGGAGCGCAGACGATCCAGGTAGGCACCTCCTCCGCGCTGCGGACGAGCTCGGACGCGACCGGAATCCGGAGCCCGCTGTCCAGGACCACGCGCCGCGGCGGCCGCCGGGGCGCGACCTCGCCCCGAGCCGTGAGACGCGGATCGTCCACGGCCACCGTCCGCCGCCCCACGAGCACGGCGTCGTGGGTCGCCCGCAGTCGATGCGCGTGGGCCAGCGCCTCCTCGCCCGTGACGGCCGTCCGCTCCCCCTCACGCGCCGCGATCCGGCCGTCGAGCGAGAGAGCCAGCTTGAGCGTGACGAGCGGTCGATCCCGCGCCCGGCTCCAGAAGAACGCGGCGTTCTGACGCGCCGCGGCGGCGGCCTCCACCCCGGCTTCAACGCGGATCCCCGCGGACTCGAGCGCCTCGATCCCGCCGCGGGCCTCCGGGTGCGGATCGCGGCACGCCACCACCACCCGAGCGACGCCGGCCTCGATCAGCACGTCGGTGCACGGCGGAGTCTTCCCTTCGTGCGTGCAGGGCTCGAGTGTCACGTAGACGGTGGCGCCGCGGGCCCGCTCCGACGCGCCCCGGAGCGCGACCACCTCCGCGTGGTCGCCACCGTACTCGGCGTGCCACCCCTCGCCTACCACACGGTCCTCGCGCACGACGACCGCCCCGACCAGGGGGTTCGGAGCCACCCGCCCGGCGCCGCGCTCCGCCAGCCGGAGGGCCCGACGCATGTGCCGGCGGTCGCGCCCCGCACGGGTGCCGCCGGGCCCGCTCATCCGGCCCCCAGGAGCCGGACGGTCCCGTCGCCCGGGACGAGCTCCCCGCACGCCCAGGCCTCGCATCCCTCCGCCTCGATCGAGGCGCGGACCGCCGCCAGCTCCTCACGGGCGACCACCGCGATCATGCCCACGCCCATGTTGAAGACGCGGTACATCTCACGGGTCCCCGCCCCGCTGCGGGCCTGGAGGACCCGGAACACCTCCGGCACCTCCCGCCGGTCGACCCGGACCTCCGCGTCGAGGTCGGACGGCAGCACCCGGGAGAGGTTCCCCTCGATCCCGCCCCCGGTGACGTGGGCCAGCGCCCGGATCGCCCCGCGCTCCAGCGACGGGCGCAGACCGGGCAGGTAGCTGCGGTGGACCCGGAGGAGGACGTCCGCCACCGTGGCGTCGGCGTCGCCGGGCCAGGAGTCGTCGGCGGTGAGCCCCATCCGATCGAACAGTACCCGCCGAGCGAAGGTGTAGCCGTTCGTATGGAGGCCGTCGGAGGCGAGCGCGATCAGCCGGTCGCCCGGTCGGACGTCGCGGTCGGCCACCGATTCCCAGGCCACCCGTCCGACGAGGAAGCCGGCGAGGTCGTACTCGCCCGCCCCGTACAGGTCCGGCATCTCGGCGGTCTCGCCCCCCAGCAGCGCGACGCCGTTCCGTCGGCACCCGCGCGCCACTCCCTCGACCACGTCGACCACGACCTCCTCGTCCAGGGCCCCCGTCGCGACGTAGTCGAGGAAGACGAGCGGCTCGGCGCCTTCGGTCAGCACGTCGTCGACGCAGTGGTTGACCAGGTCTTCGCCGACCGTGTCGTGCCGGCCCGCCCGCACCGCCACCAGCACCTTGGTGCCCACCCCGTCGGCGGTCGCCGCCAGCGTCTCCGCCCCGTCCACCGAGAAGCGGCCGCCGAACGATCCGTACTCGCCCGCGACACCCGCGGTCCGGGTCCCCTCCACCAGGGCCCGGATCCGCTCCTTCGCCCGCCGCGCCGCCGCGAGGTCGACGCCGGCTTCGTCATATGTGAAGCCGTTTGCATTCATATAAATACCTGCATTGACCTCATCCTAATCACCACCCTCGAACCGCGTCATCTCCCGGAAGGTCGCGACGCGGCGCGTGACCTCCTCCACGGTGAGGGTGCGGAACCGGTCGGCCCCGAAGTCCTCGCAGGCGAAGGCCCCCGTCGCACACCCGTACACGATCGCGCGGCGCAGGGCCCGCTCGTCCACCCGCTCCACCCGGGCCAGGTGTCCGATCACGCCGCCCGCGAAGGCGTCCCCGGCCCCGGTGGGGTCGAACACCTCCTCGAGCGGAAAGCCGGGGCAGAAGAAGAAGCCCTTCCGTCCGTACAGCAGGGCGCCGTGCTCCCCCTTCTTGATCACGACCCAGCGCGGTCCCCGCTCGACGATCCAGCCGGCCGCGCGACGGAGGTTGGGGTCGTCGGAGAGCTCCCGGACCTCCGCGTCGTTGATCATCAGGACGTCGATGCGGCCCAGCAGCTCTTCCAGCGCCGGCCGGTCCCGCTCGATCCAGTAGTTCATGGTGTCACACGCCACCAGCCGCGGCCGCCGGATCTGGTCGAGGACCTCGTGCTGCAGCCCCGGGTCGATGTTGCCCAGGAAGACCCACTCGGCGTCGCGGTAGTCGTCCGGGATCCGGGCGCGGAAGTCCGCGAAGACGCCCAGCTCCGTGAACGTCGTCTCGCGCGCGTTCAGGTCGAACTCGTACCGGCCGCCCCAGCGGAAGCTCGCGCCGTCGGCCCGCCGCACCCCCCCCAGGTCGACGCCGCGGTGACGCAGGAAGTCGAGCTCGTCGATCGGATAATCGTCTCCCACGACTCCGACCATGCGAACGCCGCCGAACAGGGAGGCGGCCGCGGCGAAGTGGACCGCCGATCCGCCGATCACGTCCTCGACCCGTCCGAAGGGGGTCTCGATCGTGTCGAGGGCGACGCTCCCCACGGTGAGCACGCCGCTCACGACGCGACTTCCTCTTCCCGCCGCATCTCGGCCGGCGCCTCCAGCCCGAGGACGTGCAGGCCGTTCCGCAGCGTGACCTGGATCGCCCTCGCCAGCGCCAGCCGGGCCGGCCGCTGCGGACCCTCCGCGAGCACCCGGAGCGACGGATCCAGGTTGCCCTCGTGGTACCAGGCGTTCACGCGTCCGGCCAGCTCCTCGAGGTACTGGCAGAGCTGGTAGGGAGCGCGGGCGGCGGCAGCGTCCCGGACCACGGCCGGGAAGCGCAGCAGCGCCTTGGAGACCGCGCGCTCGGCGTCGGTGGAGAGACGCCGGAGCTCGGCCGGACCCGGGTCGATGGCCCGCGGGACGACCGACCCCCGCTCGAAGACGCTGCACATGCGGGCGTGGGCGTACTTGACCTTGTAGACGGGATTGCGCTCGGAGGTGTCGAGGGCGAGGTCGAGGTCGAAGTTCAGGTGCTGTTCGGCCCGTCGCATCAGGAAGAAGTAGCGGGCCACGTCCGCCCCCGTCTCGCGGTAGAGGTCGCGGAGGGTGACGAACCGGCCCGCCCGTTTGCTCATGCGCACCTCCTCGCCGCCCCGCAGGACCGTGACGAGCTGGAGGAGGAGCACCTCCAGCCAGTCCGGGTCGTGGCCGAGGCCCTCGAGCGCCGCCTTCATGCGCCCGACGTGGCCGTGGTGGTCGGCTCCCCACACGTCGACGGCCCGATCGAAGCCCCGCTCCGCCTTGTCCAGGTGATAGGCGATGTCGGGCAGGAAATAGGTGTAGCTCCCGTCGCTCTTGACCAGGACCCGGTCTTTCTCGTCGCCGTGACGGCTCGTGGCCAGCCAGACGGCACCGTCTTCCTCGTAGGTGAGCCCCTCGCGCTCCAGCCGCTCGACGAGCGCCTCGACCCGGCCTTCGTCGTAGAGCTCGCTCTCCTCGCGCCAGACGTCCATCTCGACGCCGAAGTCCCGGAGGTCGTCGCTCTGCTCGGCGAGCATGCGGGCGGCGGCGCGTTCGGCGAACCACTCGGCCCGTTCGGAGGGCGCCAGGCCCGCCAGCCACCCGTCGTCGGCCTCCTCGGCCAGATCCTCGGCCAGATCCGCCACGTAGCCGCCGCGATAGCCGCCCTCGGGCACCTCCGCGTCCTCGCCCCGCGCCTGACGCCAGCGCGCTTCGACCGACGCCCCGAGCAGCTCGACCTGGCGGCCGGCGTCGTTGACGTAGAACTCGCGGGTCACGTCGCGGCCGGTCCACTCGAGCAGAGAGGCCACGACGTCCCCCAGGGCCGCGCCGCGACCGTGCGCCACGTGCAGCGGTCCGGTCGGGTTCGCCGACACGAACTCGACGTTCACCCGCTCCCCGCTGACCGCCGACCGCCCCCAGTCGCCGTCCTCGGCGACGATGCGGCCGAGGCCCTCGAAGTAGACGCCGTCCTCGAGCCGGAAATTCAGGAAACCGGGGCCCGCGACCTCGGGCGGACGGACCCGCGCGGCGCCCAGATCGAGCGCCCCGGCGATCGCCTCGGCGATCTCGCGGGGTGGCCGGTCGAGGCGGCCGCCGAGCACCATGGCGGCGTTGGTCGCCAGGTCCCCGTGCTCGGGATCACGGGGCCTCTCCAGTTCCGGCTCGAAGTCGTCGGGGGCTCCGACGGCGGCCGCCGCCTCCCGGAGCGCCTCCCCGAGCGCCCGCCGGCTCTCGGCCAGGGGGTCAGCCATCCCCTGCGTCCCCGGAGGAGCCTTCGGAGCTCGAGCCGCCGCTCTCTCCCCCTCCTCCGTCCTTCCCGGAGGCGTCCCCGGCGTCGCCCTTCTCCTTCGGGGGAGGGTCGCGGTAGTCGGTCGCGTAGAATCCGCTCCCCTTGAAGACGAGGCCGCCGCCCGGCGAGATCAGCCGCTCGGCGGCGTCCTCCCCGCACTCGGGACACGTCTCCACGGGCTCGTCCGACATCTTCTGGAAGCGCTCGAACCGTCGTCCGCACGCGCCGCATCGGTACTCGTAGGTGGGCATGCCCTCCCCTCAGTTCCGGTCGTACGTCCCCCACTCCTCGCGCAGGACGTCGCTGATCTCGCCGACGGTAACCCGCGCCTCCACGGCCTCGAGGATGGCCGGCACCAGGTTCGCTCCCCCGGCGGCCCGCTCGCGGACCTCCGCCAGGGCGCGCTCCACCGCCGCGTCGTCTCGCGCGGCCTTCGCCTCCGCGAGCCGGCGACGCTGCTCGTCGGCGAGGCCCTCGAAATCGGGCAGCTCGATCGGCTGTCCGGCCTCCTCCTCGCGGTGGACGTTGACGCCGACCACCTCGGCGTCGCCCCGCTCGACGGCCTTCTGCCAGCGGTAGGCCGAGCGATGGATCTCGTTTTCCATGAAGGCGATGCAGCGGGCCGCCCCGCCCCGCTCCTCGATCGTCTGCAGGTACTCCCGGGCCTCCGACTCGATCCGGTCGGTGAGCTCCTCCACCAGGTACGATCCGGCCAGCGGATCGACCGAATCGGCGACCCCGGACTCCGCGGCGAGGATCTGCTGCGTCCTCAGCGCCAGGCGGGCCGCCCCGGAGGACGGCAGCGCCAGCGCCTCGTCGTAGCTGTTCGTGTGCAGCGACTGCGTCCCGCCGAGCACGGCGGCCAGCGCCTGCACGGTCACCCGTACGACGTTGTTCTCCGGCTGCTGGGCCGTGAGGGTGGAGCCAGCCGTCTGGGTGTGGAACCGGAGCCGGCGTGCGCGGGGGGAGGCGTCCCATCGCTCCGCCATCAGACGGGACCAGAGCCGTCGCGCCGCGCGGAACTTGGCGACCTCCTCGAAGAAGCGATTGTCGCAGGAGAAGAAGAAGCTGAGCCGGGGGGCGAACGACTCGACGTCGAGGCCCCGCTCGACCGCCCGCTCGACGTACTCGAGCCCGTTGGCCAGCGTGAAGGCCACCTCCTGGACGGCGGTGGCCCCCGCCTCGCGCATGTGGTATCCGCTGATGGAGATCGTATTCCATCGCGGGACCTCCTCCGCCCCGAACGCGAAGAGGTCCGTCACCAGGCGGAGGCTCGGCTCGACCGGGTAGATGTAGGTCCCGCGGGCCACGAACTCCTTGAGGACGTCGTTCTGCACGGTGCCGCGCAGCTCGCCGCGATCGACGCCCCGCTCCTCGGCGACCGCCACGTAGAGGGCCAGCAGCACCGCCGCCGTGGAGTTGATCGTCATCGACGTCGAGACGGTCTCCAGCGGGATGCCGTCGAAGAGCCGGCGCATGTCGTCGAGCGTGTCGATCGCCACGCCGACGCGGCCGACCTCGCCCTCCGCCATCGGATGGTCGGAGTCCAGGCCCATCTGCGTGGGGAGGTCGAACGCCACCGAGAGCCCGGTCTGGCCCGAATCGAGCAGCATGCGGAACCGCTCGTTCGTCTCCTCGGCGGTCCCGTAGCCCGCGTACTGACGCATCGTCCACAGCCGCCCGCGATACATGGTCGGATAGACGCCCCGGGTGAAGGGCGGCTCCCCGGGATAGCCGACGTCCCGCTCGTAGTCGGCACCCTCCCGATCCTCGGGCGTGTAGAGGCGCTCGACCTCGATGCCGGAAGAGGTGGCGAACCGCTCGCGCCGCTCCCCGGCTTCGGCGAGGAAAGGCTCGAGCGTGCGGCGCCGCCACGCCTCCCTGCCGCTCACGTCGCGCCGCTCCCGTCCAGGACGACGAGGACGTCGCCCTGGTTCACCGTCTGGTCGCGCTCGACCCGCACCGCTTCCACACGACCGGGGGCACGCGCCGAGAGCTCGTTCTCCATCTTCATCGCCTCCATCACGACCAGGCCGTCGCCGGCCTCGACCTCCTGCCCCTCCTCGACCAGCACCCGCACGATCCGGCCGGGCATCGGGGCCCGGAGCTCCCGCCCTCCGGCGCCGGGACCCTCCTCGCCGGCGAGCTCGCGGATCGCGCGACGCCGCTCGTCCTCGACGCGGACGCGCACACGCCGTCCCGCCACACCGAAGAGCCAGCCGTCGTCGGTCCGCGTCGCGCTCAACAGGAAGCCCCGGTCGCCGACCCTGAGGTGGCGCAGGGCGCTGCCCGGCACCGTGGCCACCGCGGCGTCGACGGTCCCCGACTCGAGCGCGACCCCGTCGGGGGTGAGCTCGACCTCGCGCGTCTCCTCCCCCACGCTCACGTAGTACTTCATCGGGCCTCCAGCCAGGCCACCGTCTCGACGTGGGCCGTCTGCGGGAAGGCGTCGAACGGTCGGACCGAGACGAGCCGCCATCCGTCCCCGAGGCGTTTCACGTCGCGCGCCAGGGTCGCCGGATCGCAGCTCACGTAGGCGATCGCGCCCGCGCCTTCCCCGGCCAATGTCCGGGCCACCGGCTCCGACAGGCCGGAGCGCGGCGGGTTCACGACGGTCACGTCCGCCGGCAGCAGCTCCGCCAGCCGGTCCTCGACGTCGCCGACACGGAAGTCGACGTCGAGGCCTCGCGTCTCCGCCGCCCTCCGGCCCGCCTGGACCGATCCCGGGTCGCGCTCGCAGGCGACCGTCCTCGCCCCGGCCTCCGTCCATCGGAGCGCCCGCAGGCCGACGCCGGCGTAGAGGTCGAGCATCCGGAGGCCGGCCGGCCCGCCGGACCGACCCCCGATCAGCGCGTCGAGATGCGTCTCCATGGCCGCGGCGACGGTGCGGTTCACCTGGAGGAAGGTGTCCGGCCGCAGCTCGAGGTCGGTCCCCTCCCAGCGGTCCGGGAAGGTCGACGAACCCGCCAGGACGCGCAGGTCGCCGGCCGCGGGCCGCCACCAGAGCCCGGCGAGCTCGGTCACGGCCCCGGCGAGAGCCGTCGGCTCGCCCGCCGAGCCGCCACCCCCCTCGACCAGCAGCCCGACGGCACCGGAGCGGCCGGCGCGCACCGTGACCCGGAGCTCGTCGCCGGCCGGGAGCCGTTCCGCCCCCGGGGCCCAGTTCGAACGGAGCTCCTCCAGCGCCCGGTTCACCGGCTCCTCGGCCAGCGGACAGCGCTCCACGTCGACCAGCCGCGCCGGGTCGTCCCACCGATGGTAGCCCGCCACAGCGTCGCCGCCCGACCGCCGGAGCGTCAGCGACACCCGGTTCCGATAGCCGAAGGGCGGCCCGGGATCCCGCACCGGGTCGACGTCGAACTCGCGCCCGGCGATCCGCTCCAGCGCGTCGCGGACCGCTCGACGCTTGGCCGCGAGCTCGGTGGGCCGGTCGAGGTGCTGGAGCTGGCAGCCGCCGCAGTCGTCGTAATAAGGGCACGGCGCGGGGCTCCGGCCGGGACCCGGCCGCTCGACGGACAGCGGCCGGGCGCGGGCCCACCGGTCGTGCTCCTCGACCAGGCGAGCCTCCACGCGGTCCCCCGGCGCGGTCCGCGGGAGGAAGACGACGCGACCGCCGGGCTCGCGGGCCACGCCGTCGCCCCCGATCGCCACCGAGTCGACCTCGAGGGTGAGCGTCTCCGTCATCGGGGATCGTAGGCGCGCTGCCACGCCGACCGGCCTCCAGGGGTCGGTCGTCCCGCGGGCCGCGAGTGGACCCCGCCGCGGTGCTCCTCCTCGAGCAGGGCCGCGGCGATCGCGACGGCCTCCCGCCACGGCGCCGGAAGCTCGGCCGAGGTCAGCTCCGGGTGGGCGTCGACGTAGCCGATGTCGTATCGCCCCGCGCGGAAGTCCTCCTCCTCCATCACGGCGAGGTGGAAGGGCTGGGTGGTGGCGACCCCCTCGATCCTCAGCTCGGAGAGGGCCCCGCGCATGCGCCGGATCGCCTCGCCCCGGTCCCCGCCGTGCACGATCAGCTTCGCGAGGAGGGGATCGTAGTGGAGCCCCACCTCGAAGCCCGCCGCGATGCCGGCGTCCCAGCGGACCCCCGGACCCGACGGGGCCCGGACCGAGGTGATCCGGCCGGTCGCCGGGAGGAAGCCGCTCGCCGGATCCTCGCCGCTGATCCGGCACTCGATCGCGTGCCCCCGTGGCCACGCCGGGTCGGGACCCCATCCGAGCGCCTCGCCCGCCGCGATCCGGAGCTGTTCGCGCACCAGGTCGTCGCCGGTGACCAGCTCGGTGACCGGATGCTCGACCTGGATGCGCGTGTTCATCTCGAGGAAGTAGAAGTCGCCGTCCTGGTAGAGGAACTCCACGGTCCCGGCCCCCGTGTAGCCGACCGCCTCCGCCGCCGCGACCGCGACCTCGCCCATGGCCTCGCGCGTCGACGCGTCGAGCGCGGGCGAGGGCGCCTCCTCCACCAGCTTCTGATGCCGGCGCTGGATCGAGCACTCCCGCTCGCCCAGGTGGACGGTCCGACCGCGGGCGTCGGCGAGCACCTGGATCTCGACGTGGCGCGGCCGCTCGAGGTACCGCTCCAGGTAGACCCGGTCGTCCCCGAAGGCCTGGCCCGCCTCGTTGCGGGCCGAGGCCAGCGCCGAGGCCAGGCCCTCCTCGTCGCGGACCACCCGCATGCCCTTCCCGCCGCCCCCCGCGGCCGCCTTGAGCATGAGCGGATACCCGATCTCGCGGGCCGTCGCCCGGGCCTCGCCCTCGGAACCGAACGCCTCCTCCGAGCCGGGGACCACCGGCACGCCGGCGTCGCGCATTCGGCCGCGGGCCTCGGTCTTGTCCCCCATGGCGGCGATGGCCTCGGGCGGAGGGCCGATCCAGACGAGGTCCGAGGAGGCGACCCTCCGGGCGAAGGCCGCGTTCTCGGCCAGGAAGCCGTAGCCCGGATGCACGGCGTCGGCCCCGGTGCGCCGAGCGGCGTCCAGGAGGCGTTCCACGTCCAGGTAGCTCTCGGCGGCAGGAGCCGGCCCGATGGGTACCGCCTCGTCGGCCAGCAGGACGTGGGGCGCCAGCCGGTCGGGCTCGGAGTAGACCGCGACCGCCTCCAGGCCCGCCTCGCGGCAGGCCCGTATGACCCGGACCGCGATCTCCCCGCGGTTGGCGACCAGGACCTTATCGAACACGACGCACTCCCTAGTCGGCCGACCCGACGTCGCGAAGGATCTTCCCCGCCCCGCTCGTCTTCCGCAGCACGAAGGGTCCCATGGCGAGCGTCCGTTGCGTGACGGTGACGATTCGGAGGATGTAGGAGAGCAGCAGCACGAAGGGCACCACCGCGGCCACGGTGGGCGCTGCGACCAGCCACGCAGCCGCGTCGACGCCGAGGAGGCTCGCCTCCACCGCGGTGGGATCCAGGTAGAGCAACGTGCCCGCGGCGACCGCCAGGGCGGGGACACCGACGTAGACCATCTGGCGCGAAAGGTCGGTCAGCTCCCACTGAAAGTACAGGGTCTTGATGTGCTCGCGGGCCGGACCGAAGAAGTACAGGGCTTCGAGCAGCCGGTCGAGTGCCGCCGCCCCGTCCGCGTCCAGCCCCTCGCCGTGCTCCGAGCGGATGCTGCGCCCGACGTGGATCCAGCGGGAGTAGTCGAGGCCGAGCGCCGCACGAACCACCTGGAAGGTGCCGAACTCCGCGTCCTCGAGGCGACGGCTCACCGCCCCCGCCTCGGCCTCCAGCCCCCGGACGAGTCGCTCGACGCCCTCCCGGAGCGCGCCGCCCGCGTCGGGGACGGCTTCCCCCAGCGAGCGCGCCCGCTCCCGGATCCCGCCCACGAGCCAGCGCAGGAAGGCGGCCGGCTCCGGCGGGCTGAGTGCCGCGTCCACCGCCTCCTCGGCGTCCTCCTGGAACGCCACCGCCCGCCGCATGCGCTCCCTCTGATCGCCGACGGCCCCCAGCTCCTGGGACAGCACGAGCTGCGTGATCGTGACGACCAGCGTCACGCCGGTGACGATGCCGGCGACGAGCGCCTGGAAGAGCGTCTGCACCGGGTCGCCACCGCCCATCATGCGCCGGGCGTGACCCGGGGCGAGCACCTCCGGCAGCAGGAGACTCCCGAACAGGAACGACGCCATCACGACGGTCACCGTCCAGCGGCCCGCGTCGAGCAGGAGCCAGTCCCGCACGGACCCTACGCTCACAGTGGAAGGCATCCGTGCTTCTTCGGCGGATTGCGATCCCGCTTCTCGGCCATCACGTCGAGGGCCGACACGAGGCGTGCCCGCGTCTCCCGCGGGTCGATGACGTCGTCCAGGTAGCCGCGAGCCGCGGCGCGGTACGGGTGCGCGAACTTCTCCCGGAACTCCTCCTCGAGCTCCGCGGTCCGCGCCTCGGGATCCTCCGACTCGGCGATCTCCTTCCGGTGGAGGATCTCGACCGCCCCCTTCGGACCCATCACCGCGATCTCCGCGGTCGGCCAGGCGAGGTTCAGGTCGCCGCGGACGTGCTTCGAGGACATCACGTCGTAGGCGCCGCCGTACGCCTTGCGCGTGATCACGGTCAGCTTGGGCACCGTCGCCTCGCAGTAAGCGTAGAGGAGCTTGGCGCCGTGCCGGATGATGCCGCCGTGCTCCTGGTCGGTGCCCGGCATGAAGCCCG